>NZ_JBSFWB010000025.1:0-147611 GCF_053592635.1 Streptomyces sp. NPDC002623
GTGTGCCGCGTGTTCCGGTGGTGTCGAACCTGTCGGGGCGGATCGCGGGCGAGGAGCTGACGACTCCGGAGTACTGGGTGCGGCATGTCCGGGAGTCGGTGCGTTTCGCGGATGGTGTGGTGGCGGTGCTGGGGCGGGGTGTGGACAAGTTCCTGGAGTTGGGTCCGGGTGGTGCGTTGACCGCGATGGCCGAGGAGAGCCTCGACCGGACCGGGGCCGACGCCGTCTGCGTCCCCGTCCTGCGTGCCCGGCACCCCGAGGACGCCTCGCTGTTGCAGGCGCTGGCGGCGGTGTCCGTGGCGGGTGCCGAGGTCGACTGGGCGGCGACGTTCGCCGGTACGGGAGCGCGGACGGTCGAGTTGCCGACGTACGCCTTCCAGCGGCGGCGGTTCTGGCCGCAGCCGGTCGTGGCCGCCGGGGATCTGGCGGCGGCCGGGCTGGCGGAGGCGGGGCATCCGCTGCTGACGGCATGGCTGCCGGCGCCCGAGGGCGACGAGGTGCTGTGCACCGGCCGGGTGTCGCTGGCGACGCATCCCTGGCTGGGCGACCACATGGTGCTGGGCACGGTGCTGGTGCCGGGGACCGCGTTCGTGGACCTGGCCTGCTGGGCGGGCGACCGCGTCGGGTTCGGCACGCTGCGTGAACTGACCCTGGCCACGCCGCTGGCGCTCGCCGAGAACGCCGCCGTTCGGCTGCGGCTGGTGCTCGGTGCGCCCGACGGCGCCGGGTGCCGTGCGATCGCCGTCTACTCGCAGCCGGACGACCAGGACGCGCAGGCGCGCTGGACCCGGCACGCGGAGGGGCTGTTGGCCCCTACCGAGGACTCCGTCGGTCCCGCGCCCGTGGACTTCGGCGTCTGGCCCGTCGAGGGGGCCGAACCCGTCGCCCTGGACGGCTTCTACGAGGGGCTCGTCGACGCCGGGTTCGCCTATGGGCCGGTCTTCCGCGGCCTGCGGTCGGCCTGGCGGCGCGGCGAGGAGGTGTTCGCCGAGGTGCGGCTGCCCGCGGAGGAGGTGGGCGGGTTCGGCGTGCACCCGGCTCTGCTGGACGCGGCCCTGCACGCGATGGGGCCCGCCGCCCGGGCCGCGGACGAACCGGGCTCGGCCCGGCTGCCGTTCTCCTGGGGCGAGGTGCGGGTGCACGCGGTCGGGGCCGATCTGCTGCGGGTCCGGCTGCGGGTCGGGGCCGAGGACGGCACGGTCACCCTGCACGCCGCCGACGCGGCCGGCCGGCCGGTGGTCTCCATCGGTTCGCTGGTGCTGCGTCCGGTCTCGCCTGAGCGGCTGCGCGACAACGGCGGCGCCCCGGCGCTCGCCGACGCCCTGTTCGCCACCCGCTGGTCGCCGCTGGAGGACGAAGAAGAGGGGGCGCCGGAGTCCGTCTCCTGTGTGCTGCTCGGCGGCGATCCCGTGGACGGCGGTCTCGGCTGGCGGCGGCATCCGGATCTCGCGGCGTTCGCGGCTGCCGTCGCGGACGGCGCGGAGGCAGACGACAGCATCGTGCTCGCCCGCTGCCCGCAGGACACCGCAGACGACTCCGCCGCCGACCCCGCCGACCCCGCCGACCCCGCCGACCCCGCCGACCCCGCCGACCCCGCCGACCCCGCCGACCCCGCCGACGCGGCCCGGCGCAGCGCCGAGTGGGCCCTCGATCTGCTCCAGCGGTGGCTGCGCGACGACCGGCTGGCCGACTGCCGGCTGGTGATCGGCACCCGGTACGCGGCCGCCGCGGGAACCGCGGAGTCCGTGCGGCTCGACCAGTCCACGGTGGCCGGACTGGTGCGCTCGGCGCAGACCGAGAACCCCGACCGGATCACGCTGGTCGACCTCGACGACGCCGTCCCGGACCCGGTGCGCATCGCGGCGGCCGTACGGAGCGGTGAGCCCGAAGCGGCCGTGCGGCAGGGCGTGTCGTACGTCCGGCGGCTGGTGCGTCCGGACTTCGGGCGGTCCCTGGCCGTGCCCTCCGGTCCCGGCCCCTGGCGGCTGGACAGCACCGGCCGGGGCACCCTGGACAACCTCGCCCTGGTGCCCTGCCCCGAGGCCGCCGAGCCGCTCGCCGACGGCATGGTGCGGATCGCCGTACGCGCCGCCGGAATGAACTTCCGGGACGTCCTGATCGCCCTGGACATGTACCCGGGCCGGGCCGACCTGGGCACCGAGTGCGCCGGCGTCGTCCTGGAGACCGGGCCGGGCGTCGCCGGACTGGCTCCCGGGGACCGGGTGATGGGCATGGTCGCCGGGGCGTTCGGGCCCGTGGCGGTGGCCGACCGGCGGGTCCTGACGCGGATCCCCGACGGCTGGACGTTCGAGACCGCCGCCGCCACCCCGGTCGCCTTCCTCACCGCCTACTACGGGCTGGTGGACCTGGCGGGGCTGGGCGCGGGCGAGAAGGTGCTCGTGCACGCGGCGGCGGGCGGCGTCGGCATGGCCGCCGTCCAGGTGGCCCGGCACCTCGGGGCCGAGGTCTTCGGCACCGCCTCCGAACCCAAGTGGGACACCCTGCTCGACGGCGGCCTGGACCGCGCGCACCTCGCCTCCTCACGGACCCTGGACTTCGAGGAGTCGGTGCGCGCGGCGACCGGCGGCACGGGGGTCGACGTCGTGCTGAACTCGCTCGCGGGGGAGTTCGTCGACGCGTCGCTGCGGTCGCTGCCGCGCGGCGGCCGGTTCGTCGAGATGGGCAAGACCGACCCGCGCGACCCCGAGCGGATCGCCGCGGACCATCCCGGCGTGCGCTACCGGTCCTTCGACCTGGGCGAGGCGGGCCCGGACCGGATCGCCGAGATCCTCGCCCACCTCACGGAGCTCTTCGAGTCCGGTGTGCTCACCCCGCTGCCCGTCACCGCCTGGGACGTCCGGGACGCCACCGCCGCCTTCCGGGCGCTGAGCCAGGCCGCCCTCACCGGCAAGGCGGTGCTGACCGTCCCCACGGTCTCCTTCGAGCCCGGCGAGACGGTTCTGATCACCGGCGGCACCGGCACCCTCGGCACCCTGCTGGCCCGGCACCTCGTCGCCGAGCACGGGCTGCGGCACGTCACGCTCACCGGGCGGCGCGGCGAGGAGACGCCCGAGGTGCGTCGACTGCGCGCCGACGTCGGCGAGTCGGGCGCCGACGTCCGGGTCGAGGCCTGTGACGTCGGGGACGAGGACGCCGTGCGGCGGCTCCTGGAGACCCTCACCGCCGGGCATCGGCTCGCCGGGGTCGTGCACGCCGCCGGGGTCACCGACGACGGGGTCGTGTCCGCGCTGGACCGGGACCGGCTCACCGCCGTCCTGCATCCGAAGGTGCGGGGCGCCTGGAACCTGCACCGGCTCACCGAGCACCTCGCGCCCCGCATGTTCGTCCTGTTCTCCTCCGCCTCGGCCACGCTCGGCGCGGCGGGACAGGGCAACTACGCCGCCGCCAACGCCTTCCTGGACGCACTGGCCGAGCACCGGCACGCCCGCGGGCTGCCGGCCACCAGCCTCGCCTGGGGGCTGTGGGGCGAGGCCAGCGGCATGACCGGACGGCTCCAGGAACGCGACCGGCAGCGGATGAGCCGGTCCGGCGTCGCCCCGCTCAGCACCGCCGACGGCCTCGCCCTGTTCGACGCCGGGCGGCTCGGCCGGCTCCCCGCGCTGACCCCCGTCCGGCTCGACCTGGCCGGCCTGCGCGCCCGGTACGCGGACCAGCCGGTCCCGGCCGTGCTGCGGGACCTGGTCCGGGTCCGGCGGACGGCGGCCACCGGCACGCCGGGCGCCGCGGCGGCACCTGGCACACCGGGCACGGCCGCCCTGGTCGACCGGCTGGCCGGACTGTCCCCGGCCGAGTGCCGACGGCTCGTCCTGGACCTGGTGCGCGAGCACACCGCGGCCGTCCTCGGCCACGGCTCGGCCGACGACATCGACCCCGACCAGGCGTTCAAGTCGCTGGGCTTCGACTCGCTCACCGCGGTCGAACTCCGCAACCACCTGCGGACGGCCACCGCCCTGACCGTCCCCGCGACCCTGGTCTTCGACCACCCCACCCCGGCCGCGCTCACCGCGCACCTGCTGGAGCTGGCCGCGCCCGCCGAGCACGACCCGGTGCTCCAGGTCATGGGCGAACTCGAACGGCTGGAGGCCGGCGTCGAGGCGCTCGGGCCCGACGCCGAGGCACACGGCGAGGTCGTCGCCCGGCTGCGCCGGATCCTGCGGCGCGTCGAGGCCGACGCCCCCCGGAGCGACGGCGAGGAGGACTCCCTCGCCTCGGCCTCCAGGGCGGAAGTGCTCGCGTTCATCGACAGCGAATTCGGCGATCTTGCCTAGGACGGATACGGAGTTGAGCACAGTGGCGGATGACGACAAGCTCGTCGAATATCTCAAGCGGGTCACCGCGGACCTGAAGCGGACCCGGCAGCGGGTGCAGGAGCTGGAGGCGGGCGCCACCGAACCGATCGCCGTCGTCTCCATGGGCTGCCGCTTCGCCGGCGGCATCGTCTCCCCGGAGGACCTCTGGGAGGTCGTCCGGGGCGGCGACGACGCCATCGCGGGGTGGCCCACCGACCGCGGCTGGCGCACCGACCACCTGACCGGCTCCTTCCGCCGGGCCGGCGGCTTCCTCGGCGACGCCGCCGGATTCGACGCCGGGCTGTTCGGCATCTCCCCCCGCGAGGCGCTGGCGATGGACCCCCAGCAGCGGCTGCTGCTGGAGACCTCCTGGGAGACCCTGGAGCGGGCCGGCCTCGACCCCACCGCGCTGCGCGGCACCGACGGCGGCGTGTTCATCGGCATGGCCGACCAGAAGTACGGCCCGCGCGGCGCCGAAGAGCTCGACGAGGTCAAGGGCCTGGTGCTGACCGGCACCACCAGCAGCGTCGCCTCCGGCCGGATCGCCTACTCGCTGGGCCTCCAGGGGCCCGCGATCACCATCGACACCGCCTGCTCCTCCTCCCTGGTCGCCCTGCACCTCGCCGTACGCGCGCTGCGCTCGGGGGAGTGCTCCTTCGCGCTGGTCGGCGGCGCCGCGGTGATGGCGGAGGCCCAGCTGTTCGCCGAGATAGCCGAGCAGGGCGGCATGGCCGGCGACGGCCGCTGCAAGGCCTTCGCCGCGGCCGCGGACGGCACCGGCTGGGGCGAGGGCGTCGGCGTCGTCCTCCTGCACCGTCTGTCCGCCGCCCGCGAGGCGGGTCTGCCCGTCCTGGCGACGATCCGCGGCAGCGCCGTCAACCAGGACGGCGCCTCCAACGGCCTGACCGCGCCCAGCGGGCCCGCCCAGCGCCGCGTCATCCGCAAGGCGCTCGACGACGCCCAGCTCAGCGTCGGCCAGGTCGACGCGGTCGAGGCGCACGGCACCGGAACCCGGCTCGGCGACCCCATCGAGGCGCAGGCCCTGCTGGCCACCTACGGCCAGGACCGGGTCGGCGCCGAGCCGCTCTGGCTCGGCTCCGTCAAGTCCAACATCGGCCACACCCAGGCCGCGGCCGGCATGGCGGGCCTCATCAAGATGGTGCTGGCGATGCGCCACGGAGTGCTGCCGCGCACCCTGCACGTCGACGAACCGACGCCCCAGGTCGACTGGTCGGCCGGCGCCGTACGGCTGCTGACCGAGGAGCAGGAGTGGCCGAGCACCGGCCGGCCGCGCCGCGCGGCCGTCTCCTCCTTCGGCGTCAGCGGGACCAACGCGCACGTCGTCCTCGAACACGACCCCGCCGCCGACCCCGCCCCCGAACCGGCCGCCGACCCGTCCCCGAGCGCTCCCGTCCCGTGGCCGGTGTCGGCCGCGAGCGAGGAGGCGCTGCGCGCCCAGGCCCGTCGGCTGCACCGCCACCTCGCCGACCGGCCGGGACACGCGCCGCTGGACGTCGCCTGGTCGCTCGCCGCCGGCCGTGCCCGGCTCGCCCACCGCGCGGTCGTGCTCGGCGGCGACCGGGACGAACTCCTCGCCGGCCTGGCGGGGCTCGGCGCCGGACAGGCCCACCCCCGCGTCGTACGGGGCCGGACCGCGCCGGCCGGGCCGGTCGCCTTCCTCTTCACCGGACAGGGCGCGCAACGGGCCGGCGTCGGACGCGAACTGTACGAGGCGTTCCCCGTGTTCGCCCGGGCCTTCGACGAGGTGCGCGAGCGGCTCGACCCACAGCTCGCCCACCCGCTGGACGACATCCTCGACGGGCGGGTCGTGGACGGGCTGCCGCTGATCAGGCAGAGCGGATACGCGCTCGCCGTGGTGTTCGCGCTGGAGGTGGCGCTGTTCCGGCTCGTCGAACAGGCCGGCGTCACCCCCGACTTCGTCCTCGGGCACTCCACCGGCGAACTCGCTGCGGCGCACTGCGCCGGAGTGCTCTCCCTGGACGACGCCTGCACCCTCGTCGCCGCCCGCGGCCGGCTCCTGCAGACCCTGCGCACCGACGGCGCGACGGTCGCCGTGGAGACCTCCGAGGCCGAACTGGCCGAGCTGATCGCGCAGGCCGACGTCGGCGACCGGGCGACCATCGCCGTGGTCAACGGGCCCCGTGCCGTGGTGGTCTCCGGCGACGCCGACGCCGTCGAACGGGTCGTGGGGCTCTGCGAGGAACGCGGGCGCAAGACCCGCAGGCTCGCCATCAGCCACGCCGCGCACTCCGTTCACATGGAGCCGATGCTGGAGCCGCTGCGGCAGGTCGCCGAGGGGCTGGAGCACCATCGGCCGCGCATCCCCTTCGTGTCCAACCTGACCGGAGCCCCCCTCGACCCCGAGACGACCGACTGGCCCGAGTACTGGGCACGGCAGGTCCGCGAGACCGTGCGGTTCCACGACGGCGTCCGCTGGCTGGCCGCCCGGTCGGTCAGCGCCTGTCTCGAACTGGGCCCCGGCGGCGCGCTCGTCGCGATGGCCCGCGAAGGCCTCGGCGACCCGGGCCGGGACGTGGCGCTGGTGCCCACGCTGCAGCACGAGCGGCCCGAGGCGGACACCTTCCTGACCGCGCTGGCCGAACTGCACGTGCACGGTGTGCCCGTCGACTGGGCGGCGACCGTGGGCGCCCGCGGCGGTGTCCGCGCCGAACTGCCCACCTACGCCTTCCAGCGCGAGCACTACTGGCTGTCCGCCGCCCCCGTGACCCCGCGCGCCGACGGAGGGGACGACGAGGCCGGACGCATACGCCTCCACGTCGGCTGGACGCCGGTCACCGGCCTCGACGCCGGCGCCCGCCCGGCCGGCCCCTGGCTGGTCGTCGCCCCCGACGGCGCCGACGGCCCCGAGACGGCCGAAGCCCTCGGCGAGCGGACCGTCCTGCTCACCGCCCGTCCCGGCGAGGACCGGACCGCCCTCGCCGAACGCCTCCGGGCGGTGCTGCCCGCCGACCGGCCCCTCGCGGGCGTCCTCGCGCTGCCCGCCCGGTCCGGCGACCCGCTGGAAACCGCACTGACTCTCTGGCAGGCCCTCGCCGACGCCGGAGTGCGCGCCCCGCTGTGGTACGCGACCAGGGGCGCGGTCTCCGTCGACACGGAGCCTGCCCCCGGCACGGCCCAGTCCCCCCTGTGGGGTCTCGGCCGCCTGCTGCACTCCGCCGGCGTCCTGGACCTGCCCGCCGATCTCGACGCCCGCACCCTGCGGATGCTCGCGGCCGTGCTCGCGGCGCCCGGCGACGGCGACGAACTCGCCGTACGCCCCACCGGGGTGTACGCCCGCAAGCTGCTGCCCGCGCAGCGACCCCGGCACCGCACGGAGCCCACCGCGGGCACCGCCCTGATCACCGGCGACATCGAGGGCGTGACCCCGGAGCTGCTGCGGTACCTGTCCGCCGACGGCGCCCGCGAACTCGTCCTCGCCCACCGCCCCGGCGCGCCCGTCCCCGACCCCGCCGTGCTGGACGCCGCGGGCTGCCCGTGCACCCTCACCGAGTGGGACCCCGACTCCGGGCCCGCACCGGTGGACCCCGCCGCGGTGACCGCGGTCGCCCACCTCAGCGGCATCGACCCGGCCGGCCCGTCCACGGTCGACGACCTCGCCCCGGCCGACCTCGCCCGCGCCGTCCAGGACCGGCTGCGCACCGTCGCCCGGCTCGAAGAACTGTTCCTCGACACGGACCTCGACGCGTTCGTCCTGCTGTCCACCGTCGCCGGGACCTGGGGCGGCACCGAGGACGTCGTCCACACCCTCGCGCACGCGGCCCTGGAGTCCCTCGCCGCCCGCCGCAGGCTCGCCGGCCGCAGCGGCACCTGCGTCGCCTGGGGCCCCTGGGCAAGCGCCACGGCCCGCGGAACCTCGCCGATCCCCGGTCTGCTTCCGCTGCCCGCCCCGCTCGCGCTGGCCGCGCTCGCCGACGCGCTCGATGCCGACGAGGCCGTGCACGCCGTCGCGGACATCGACTGGGAGCTGTTCCACCCGGTCCTCACCGGCCGCGGGCCCCGTCCGCTCGTCGCCGACCTGCCCGCGGTCCGGGCGCTGCCCGTGCCCGAGCCGGCCGAGGTGATGCCGGCTCCCGCCGCGGACCGCGCACATCAGCTGCTGGAGATGGTCCGGGCGCAGGCCGCCGCCGTGCTCGGCCACGCCGGCGCCGACGCCGTCGACCCCCTGAGCACCTTCCGCGACCTCGGCTTCGAATCCCTCGCAGCCGTACGGTTCCGGGACCGGATCGCCGCCGAGACCGGGCTGCGGCTGCCCGCCACCCTCGTCTTCGACCACCCCACCGCGACCGCGGTCGCCGAACACCTGCTGGCCGAACTGTCCGGGATCCGGCGCAGCGAGGACGCCGCCACGCCCACGGCCGACCACGACGACCCGATCGCCATCGTCGGCATGGCCTGCCGCTACCCCGGTGGCGTGCACGACCCCGAGGACCTGTGGGACCTCGTCCACTCGGGGCGCGACGGCGTCGGCGACTTCCCCGCCGACCGGGGCTGGGACCTCTCCGCCCTGCGCCGCTCCGAGCCGGACCTCGCCCTGAAGGGCGGATTCCTGCCCGACGCGGCCGACTTCGACGCGGCCTTCTTCGGTATCTCCCCCCGCGAGGCGACCGCCATGGACCCCCAGCAGCGGCTGCTGCTCGAAGTGTCCTGGGAAGCCCTGGAAGGCGCCGGACTGGCCCCGGCCGCCCTGCGCGGCAGCCGCACCGGGGTCTTCGCCGGCGCCGCGGGCTCCGACTACGGCGTGGTCCTGGCCGGAGCGCCGGAGGCCGACGGATACCTGAGCACCGGCACCGCCGCCAGCGTCATCTCCGGCCGCGTCGCGTACGCCCTCGGCCTGCACGGTCCCGCGGTCACCGTCGACACGGCGTGCTCCTCTTCGCTGGTCGCCCTGCACATGGCGGTGGGCGCCCTGCACCGGGGCGAGTGCGACCTCGCGCTCGCCACCGGAGTCTCGGTCATCTCCACGCCCGGCGCGTTCGTCGACTTCGGCCGGCAGAACGGACTGGCCCGGGACGGCCGCTGCAAGGCCTTCGCCGCGACCGCCGACGGCACCAACTGGTCCGAGGGCGTGGGCGTCCTGGTGGTGGAGCGGCTCTCCGACGCCCAGCGCAACGGGCATCGGGTGCTGGCCACGATCCGGGGCAGCGCCATCAACTCCGACGGCGCGTCCAACGGGCTCTCGGCGCCCAACGGCGGCGCACAGCAGCGGGTGATCAGGCAGGCGCTGGCCACCGCCGGACTGTCCGCCACGGACGTCGACGCAGTGGAGGCGCACGGCACCGGCACCACGCTCGGCGACCCGATCGAGGCACAGGCCCTGCTGGCCACCTACGGACGCGACCGGTCCGAGGAACGGCCGCTGTGGCTGGGCTCGCTGAAGTCGAACATCGGGCACAGCGGTGCGGCGGCCGGCGTCGGCGGCGTGATCAAGATGGTGCAGGCCATGCGCAACGGCGTCCTGCCGCAGACGCTGCACGTCGACGAGCCGACCCCCGAGGTCGACTGGACGGCCGGCAGCGTCGAACTCCTCACCGCCAACCGTGCCTGGCCCGAGACCGGCCGGCCCCGCCGCGCGGGCGTCTCGGCCTTCGGCGTCAGCGGCACCAACGCGCACGTCGTGCTGGAACAGGGACCGCTCCCCGCCGCCCCGGCCGAGGAGCGGCCCGCCGCCGACCCCGCCGCCGCGCGGGGCGGGGCCGCCGTGCCGTGGCTGCTGTCCGCCCGGACGCCGGAGGCGCTGCGCGCCCAGGCCGAGCGGCTCGCCGTCCAGGTCGCCGAGCGGGAACCGTCCGTCGCCGAGGTGGGGCACGCCCTGCTCACCTCCCGTTCCGACTTCGAGCAGCGGGCCGTCGTGCTGGGCACGGAACACGGCGCGCTCCTCGACGCGCTGCGCGCGGTCGCGGCGGGGCGGCCCGCCGACGGCGCCGTCACCGGCACCGCCCGCCAGGCCGGCCGGGGCCCGGTCCTCGTCTTCCCCGGGCAAGGCGGGCAGTGGCCCGGCATGGCCGCCGAACTCCTCGACACCGCACCGGAGTTCGCCGCCCGCTGGGCCGAGTGCGAACGCGCCCTGGAGCCGTACACCGGCTTCTCCGTGACCGAACTCGTCCGCTCGGGCACACCGCTGGAACGGGTCGACGTCGTCCAGCCGGTGCTGTTCGCGGTCATGGTGTCGCTGGCGGCGCTGTGGCGCTCGTACGGGGTGGTGCCCGCCGCGGTCGCCGGACACTCCCAGGGCGAGATCGCCGCGGCCTGTGTCGCCGGGGCGCTGTCCCTGGACGACGCGGCCCGGGTGGTCGCCCTGCGGGCGAAGGCGCTGCTCGCGCTCGTCGGCGAGGGCGGCATGGTCTCCGTCGGCGTCCCGCTCGCCGAGGCCGAACAGTGGCTCCCCCGCTGGCAGGACAGGATCTCCGTGGCGGCCGTCAACGGCCCCTCCTCGGTGGTGTTCTCCGGCGAGCCCGCCGCACTGGACGAACTGCTGGCGCACGCCCGCGCCGAGGGCGCCCGCGCCCGGCGGATCGACGTGGACTACGCCTCGCACTCGGCGCAGGTCGAACGGATCGAGGACGAGATCCTGGCCGCCCTCGGCCCGGTCCGCCCCGGCCCCGCAGCCATCCCCTTCTTCTCCACCGTCACCGCCGACTGGCAGGACACCACCGGCCTCGACGCCGCCTACTGGTACCGCAACCTGCGCGAACCGGTGCTCCTCGAACCGTCCGTCACCGCCCTCGTCGAACAGGGCTACGACGTGTTCGTCGAGGTCAGCCCGCACCCGGTGCTCGGCGCCGCGCTCACCGAGACCGCGGAACGCGCGGACGCCGACCCGGTGGTGACCGGCACCCTGCGCCGCGACGACGGCGGACTCGGGCGCCTGCACACCGCGCTGGCCGAACTGTGGGCGCACGGTGTCCCCGTCGACTTCACACCCGCCTTCGACACGTTCGACGGCCCGCCCCTGGAGCTGCCCCGCTACCCCTTCCAGCGCACCCGCCACTGGCCGGCGCCCCGCCCGTCCGCCGCTGCCGACCCCCAGGACGAGCGTTTCTGGCAGGCCGTCGACCGGCAGGACCTGCCCGCCCTCGCGGGCACCCTCGGCCTGTCCGACGAACAACCGCTGCGCGCCGTCGTACCGGCCCTGTCCGCCTGGCGGCGCGGCCGCAGGGAACAGGCCGTCATCGACTCCTGGCGCTACCGCGTCGCCTGGCACCGGCTGCCCGAACCCGAGCCCGCGTCGCCCACCCTGCCGGGCACCTGGCTGCTGGTCGCGCCGGACGGCACGGCGGACGCCCCCGCCGCCCTCGCCGCCACCCGGACCCTGCGGGAACTCGCGGACGAACTGGTGGTGCTGCGCGTCGACTCCGCGGCGGACCACACCGCCCTGGCCACCGCGGTGCGCGCCGCACTCGGCGGCGCCGAACCGGCCGGAGTGCTCTCCCTGACCGCCACCGACGCAACACCGCACCCGCAGCGGCCCGTCGTCCCCGCCGGAGCGGCACTCAGCCTCGCCCTGCTGCGCGCGCTCGCCGACGCCTCGGTCACCGCACCGCTGTGGTGCCTGACCCACGGCGCCGTCGCCACCGACGACGACGCCGCGCCCGCCCACCCCGAGCAGGCGGCCGTATGGGCCCTGGGCCGGGTCGCCGCGCTCGAGTCCCCGCACACCTGGGGCGGCCTCGTCGACCTGCCCGACACCTTCGACGACACCACGGCGGGCCGGCTCGCCGCGGTCCTCACCGGCGCGCACGGCGAGGACCAGGTGGCACTGCGCCCCTCCGGCGCGTTCGGCCGTCGTCTGGTGCACGCCACTCCCCGCCCCGCCGCGGGCTGGCGGCCGCAGGGCACCGTGCTGATCACCGGCGGAACCGGGGCGCTCGGCGGGCGGGTCGCCCGATGGCTGGCCCGCGAGGGCGCCGAGCACCTCGTCCTCACCAGCCGGCGCGGCGCCCTCGCGCCCGGCGCGGACGAACTCGCCGACGAACTGGGCGCACTCGGCGTCCGGGTGAGCCTGCTCTCCTGCGACCTCGCCGACCCGCAGCAGGTCGCCGCGATGGTCGCCGAGGCCCAGCGCGCCGGGGACCGGATCGGCGCCGTCGTGCACACGGCCGGCGCCGGCGGACTCGGACCGCTCGTCGAGGCGGGCCTGGACGACCTGGCCGAGGCGATGGCCGCGAAGGTGGCCGGCATCGCGAACCTCGAAGCGGCCCTGGACCCCGGCCAGCTCGACGCCGTCGTCTACTTCTCCTCCATCAGCGCCTCCTGGGGCGCGGGCAACCACGGCGTCTACGCCGCGGCCAACGGGGTGCTCGACGCCCGGGCGGAGGCCCGCAGCGCGGCCGGCGTGCGCACCGTGTCCCTCGCCTGGGCGCCCTGGGCCGGCGGCGGCATGGCCGACGACCCGATCTTCGACACCCTCTCCCGCAAGGGCCTGCCGCTCGTCGATCCGGACCTCGCGGTCTCCGCGCTCGCCGCGGTGCTGGCGGAGGGCGAATCGTCGATGCTGCTGGTCGACGTCGACTGGACGCTGTTCACCCCGCAGTTCACCTTCGAACGGCCCAGCCGGCTGCTGGACGAACTGCCCGAGGCCCGGCTGGAGACGGAGGCCGCCGCACCGGACGCCGCGGCCCCGCCGCTCGCCCTGCGGCTGGCCGGACTGTCGGGCCCGAAACGCTCGGCCGCACTGCGCGAGCTGGTGCGCGAGCAGGCGGCGTCGGTCCTCGGCCATGACGACGCGCAGTCCGTGGACCCCGCCCGGCCGCTCAAGGACCTGGGCTTCGACTCGCTCACCGCGGTCGAGCTGCGCAACCGGCTCAGCACCGCCACCGGCCTCAAACTGCCGGCCACCGTCGTCTTCGACCACCCGACCATCGCCGAACTGGCCCAGGTCCTGGCCCGCGGGCTGGACACCGGCGGCACGGACCGGCGGGCCGAACCGGCCACCGTCGTACGGGTCGACCAGGACGAACCGATCGCCATCGTCGCCATGGCCTGCCGCTACCCCGGCGACATCGCCTCCGCCGACGACCTCTGGCAGGCCGTCCGCGACGAAACGGACCTGATCACCGCGTTCCCCGCCGACCGGGGCTGGGACCTCGACCGGCTCCTCGACAGCGACCCCGACCGGCAGGGCGCCAGCTACGTCGACCACGGCGGATTCCTGCACGACGCCGCCCTGTTCGACCCCGGCTTCTTCGGCATCTCGCCCCGCGAGGCCCAGGCCATGGACCCGCAGCACCGGCTGCTCCTGGAAACCACCTGGGAGGCACTGGAGCGCGCCGGCATCGCCCCGAAGTCGCTGCACGGCAGCCGGACCGGGGTGTACGTCGGGATGACCGACCAGGCCTACGGCACCCGACTGCGCGGCGCCGCCGACGGCATGGAGGGCTACCTGGTCAGCGCCTCCTCCAACATCGCCTCCGGCCGGATCTCCTACTCGCTCGGTCTCCAGGGCCCCGCGCTCACCGTGGACACGGCCTGCTCCTCCTCACTGGTGGCACTGCACCTGGCCGCGCAGGCGCTGCGCGACGGCGAGTGCGATCTGGCGGTCGCGGGCGGTGCCACCGTCATGCCGGACCCCACCTCCTTCGTGGCCTTCAGCCGGCAGCGCGGACTCGCCGAGAACGGCCGCTGCAAGCCGTTCGCCGCCGCCGCCGACGGGTTCGCCCTCGGCGAGGGCGCCGGCGTGCTGCTGGTGGAGCGGCTCTCCGACGCCCGCCGCCTCGGCCACCCCGTGCTGGCCCTGGTCCGCGGCAGCGCCGTCAACCAGGACGGCGCGTCCAACGGGCTCACCGCGCCCAACGGCCCCGCCCAGGAGCGCGTCATCCGGCAGGCGCTGGTCAACGCCGGGCTGTCCGCCGCCGAGGTCGACGCCGTCGAGGCGCACGGCACCGGCACCACCCTCGGCGACCCGATCGAGGCACAGGCCCTGCTGGCCACCTACGGACAGGAACGCCCCGACGGCCGTCCGCTCTGGCTCGGCTCGGTCAAGTCCAACATCGGGCACAGCCAGGCCGCCGCCGGGGTCGCCGGAGTCATCAAGATGGTGCAGGCCATGCGGCACGAACTGCTGCCGCGCACCCTGCACGTCGACGCCCCCAGCCCGCACGTCGACTGGACCTCGGGAGCGGTGGAACTCCTCGTCGAGGCCCGGCCCTGGGACAGCGCCGGCACACCCCGCCGCTCCGCGGTCTCCGCCTTCGGCATCAGCGGCACCAACGCGCACGTCATCCTGGAGGAAGCGCCCGCCGAGCCCGCCCGGCCCCCGGCGGAGACACCGGCCCGGACCGGGCTCCCCGTGCCGCTCGTGCTCTCCGCCCGCACCCGGGAGGCGCTGCCCGAGCAGGCCGCCCGGCTCGCCGCCGTCCTGGACGAGGGCGGAGCCGAGGTCGCCGACCTCGCCTACTCCCTGGCCACCACCCGCGGTGTCCTGGACCGCGCCGCGGTCGTCGTCGCCGCCGACCCGGACGAACTGCGCCGAAGCCTCGCCGACCTGACCGCGCACGCCGTCGCCGAGGACCGCGCCGACGGCGGGCTCGCCTTCCTCTTCACCGGACAGGGCGCCCAGCGGGCCGGCATGGGCCGGGAGCTGTACGCCGCGTTCCCGGCCTTCGCCGCCGCCTTCGACGAGGTGTGCGACGCGCTCGACCGGCATCTGCCGCGCCCGCTGCGCACGGTCGTCCTCGCCGAACCCGGCACGCCCGACGCCGAGTCCATCGACCGGACCCTCTACACCCAGACCGGCCTGTTCGCCTTCGAGGTGGCGCTGTTCCGGCTGCTGGAGCACTGGGGCGTACGGCCCGACGCCGTGCTCGGCCACTCGGTCGGCGAACTGGCCGCCGCGCACGTGGCCGGCGTCTGGTCGATCGCCGACGCGGCCCGGGTGATCGCCGCCCGGGCCCGGCTGATGCAGGAACTGCCCGCGGGCGGCGCGATGCTGTCCGTCGCCGCCGCCGAGGACGAGGTGGCCGCGCTGCTCGGCGACGCCTTCGCCGAGGTCGCCGTCGCCGCCGTCAACGGCCCGGCCGCGATCGTGCTGTCCGGCGCCGAGGAGGCCGTCACGGCCGCCGAGGCGCGGCTCGCCGAGGCGGGGCTGCGCACTAAACGGCTCACCGTGAGCCATGCCTTCCACTCGCCCCTGATGGAGCCGATGCTCGCCGCGTACGAGCGCGAACTGGCCGACGTCGCCTACGCCGAGCCCGAACTGACCGTCGTCTCCAACCTGACCGGCGAGCCCGCCACCCCCGGACAGCTGTGCGACCCGGCGTACTGGGTACGGCAGGTACGGCAGCCGGTGCGGTTCGCGGACGGGGTGCGCAGCCTCCTCGACGACGGTGTGACGACCTTCCTGGAACTGGGCCCGCACGGCGTGCTGACCGCCATGGCCGAGGAGTCCGCCGCCGACCGCGCCACCGGCATTGCCGCCCAGCGCCGGGACCGCGACGAGGTGAGGACCCTGCTCACCGCGCTCGGCAGGCTGCACGTGCGCACCGGACGCGTCGACTGGGCCGCCTGCTTCGACGGCACCGGAGCCCGCCGCGTCGACCTGCCCACCTACGCCTTCCAGCACCGGCGGTACTGGCTCGACGCCCCCACCGGCGGCGCCGAGGCGCTGGCCGGCGCGGGGCTGGCGGGCACCGGCCATCCGCTGCTCACCGCGGCCGTTCCGCTGCCCCACACGGGCGGCCACCTCTTCGGCGGCAGCCTGCCCGACACCGGCGCCGGTGTCGGCGACCTCCTCGACCTGGTGCTGTGGGCGGGCGGCGGCCTCGGCTGCGACCGGATCGCCGCACTCGACGTCGACACCGCCGTGTCCGGCGCCCCACGGACACCGCTGCAACTGGTGGTGACGGCCCCGGACGACGCCGGCGACCGCGACTTCGCCCTCCACCTGGGGGCCGGCTCCGATGAGACGGGTGAGGAGTCCTGGACCCGGATCGCCTCCGGTGTGCTCGGCCGGGCGGCCGCCCGGCCGACGTCCGCACCGGATCCCGCCGGCGGCGCGGACGAACTGGTCGCCGAGCTCGCGCTGACCGAGCAGGAGGCGGCCGACGCCGACCGCCACGGACTGCACCCGCAGTTGCTGACCGGACTCACCGACCTGATCGCCGAACTGGCGGCCGGGGAACCCGTCCACTTCGCCGGCGTCACCCGGTACGCCACCGGCGCCACCGAACTGCGCGCCCGCCTGACCCGCTCCGGCCCCGACACCGTCACCGTGCTGCTGTCGGACCCGGCGGGCGAACCGGTGCTCACGATGGACCGGGTCCGGGTGCGCCAGGGCGGCTCCGCCGAACGCGCGACCCCGACCACCGCCACCGGGCTCTACCGGCTGACCTGGACGCCCGTGCCGGCCACGGACCCCGGACCGGCCACGACCTGGGCCGTGGTGGGCACCGCCGCGGAGGCCCTCGCCAAGGCCCTCGCCGAGCGGGGCGCCGACGTGGAGACCCACCAGAACCTCGCCTCCCTCGACCGCGCGGCGGACCTCGTCGTCCTGTCCGTGGACACCGAACCCGGCGACCCCGTCGAGTCCGTACGGCACACCGCCCACCGCACCCTGGAGCAGGTCAAGGAACTGCTCGCGGACGGCCGGTCGGCCGGCGCCAGGTTCGTCCTCGTCACCAGGGCGGCCACCGCCACCGGGGACGCCACCCCGGTCGACCCGGCGCAGGCGGCGGCCCGTGGGCTGCTGCTGTCCGCACAGGTGGAGAACCCGGACCGGTTCCTCCTGGTCGACCTCGGAACCCGGGACGCCGACGCCGACCTGCTGGCCGCGGCCGTCGGCACCGCCCTCGCCGAGGACGAGCCCCAACTCGCCGTACGGGACGGCCGGTTGCTCATCCCCCGGCTCGCCCGGGTGACGGAACGACCCGAGCCCGGCGCCGCGCCTGCCGACGCGTCCGGCACGGTGCTGGTCACCGGCGCGAGCGGCGGCATCGGCACCGAGATCGTGCGGCATCTGGCGAGCGCCCACGGCGTCCGTCGGCTGCTGCTGCTCAGCCGGCAGGGGCCGGACGACCCCCGCGCCGCCGAACTGGTCCGGGAACTGGCCGGGTTCGGCGCCGAGGCGAACCTCGTCGCCTGCGACACCGCCGACCGCGCGGCCCTCGCGGCCGTCCTCGCCGACGTCCCGGCCGAGCACCCGGTGACCGCCGTCGTGCACATCGCCGGAGTCGTCGACGACGGCGTGCTCACCACGCTCACACCCGAACGGGTCGACACCGTGCTGCGGCCCAAGGTCGACGCGGCACAGCACCTGCACGAGCTGACCGCCGGCCTGGAACTGACCCACTTCGTGCTCTTCTCCTCCGGTGTCGGCACGTTCGGCGGCGCCGGACAGGCCAACTACGCGGCCGCCAACGCCTTCCTGGACGCCCTCGCCCACCGCAGGCGGGCGGCCGGCCTCCCGGCGACCTCGCTCGCCTGGGGCCTGTGGGAGACCGCGGCCGGCATGTCCGCCGCACTCTCCGACGTCGACCGACGGCGGATGGCCCAGGCAGGAGTCCTCGCGCTCACCCCGCGCCAGGGCCTCGCACTGTTCGACGCGGCCTGGCAGTCCGACGCCGTCACCCTCGTCCCGATGGGCCTGGACCCGGCCGTACTGCGCCGCAAGGCGGCCGGATCGACCCTGCCCGCAGCGTTCCGCGGACTGGTCCGCATGCCGTTGCGACGGGCCGCGGCGGCCGGCGCGCGGACCGGGGAGACCTTCGCGCAGCAACTGGCCGGACAGTCCGGGAGCGGCCGCCGCAAGCTGCTCCTCGAGCTGATCCAGCGGCAGGTGGCCACCGTGCTCGACTACTCCGCCGACACGCCCGTCGATCCCAAACTTCCCTTCCGGGAGCTGGGATTCGACTCGCTCACCGCGGTCGAGCTGCGCAACGCGCTGATCGCCGCGACCGGCGTCCGGCTCTCCGCCGCGCTGGTCTTCGACCACCCCACGGCGACCGCGCTCGCCGAACACCTGGAAGGCAAGGTGCTGGCATCCGTCGCCGGGGCGCCGCTGCCGGCGCTCGCCCAGCTCGACCACCTGGAGGCAGCGCTCGCGGGAGGTCCGGCCAAGGCCGCCGACCGCGAACAGATCGCCGCCCGGCTGCGCGCCCTGGCCGCCGCCTGGAGCACCGACGGGCGCGCCCCCGACGACGCCGACGGAGCGGACGTCACCAGCAAGCTCGATTCCGCCACGGATGAAGAGCTTTTCGACTTCATCAACGTGGAACTCGGAGAGGACTGAGCCCGATGGCCAACGAGCAGCAGCTGCGTGACTACCTCAAGCGGGTCAGCGCGGACCTGCACAAAACCCGCCGACGCGTCACCGAACTGGAGTCCCGCAGCGCCGAGCCCATCGCGATCGTCGGCATGGCCTGCCGCTACCCCGGCGGGGTGACCTCGCCCGACGACCTGTGGCGGCTGGTGGCGGACGGGACCGACGCCGTCGGCCCCTTCCCCACCGACCGCGGCTGGGACCTGGACGCCCTGCACCACCCCGACCCCGACCGCCCGGGCGCCTGCTACGCCCGCGAGGGCGGGTTCGTCGACGACATCGCCTCGTTCGACGCGGCCTTCTTCGGCATCTCCCCGCGCGAGGCCCAGGCCATGGACCCCCAGCAGCGACTGCTCCTGGAGACCTCCTGGGAGGCGCTGGAACAGGCCGGCCTCGACATCCAGGCGCTGCGCGGCAGCCGCACCGCAGTGTTCGCCGGAATCAACCAGCAGGACTACGGCACCCTGCTGGCCGCCTCCCGGGACGGGCTGGACGCCCACGGCGGCACGGGCACCTCCAACAGCGTGCTGTCCGGCCGGATCTCCTACGTCCTGGGCCTGGAGGGACCCGCGGTCACCGTCGACACCGCCTGCTCCTCCTCCCTGGTGGCCCTGCACCTGGCCGCCCAGGCCCTGCGGGGCGGCGAGTGCGACCTGGCCCTGGCCGGCGGCGCGACCACCCTGTCCACCGAGGCGGTCCACGTCGCCCTGTCCGCGCAGCGGGCGCTGTCGCCCGACGGCCGCTCCAAGGCGTTCTCGGCGGCGGCCGACGGCGCCGGCTGGAGCGAGGGCGTCGGCGTCCTCGCCGTCGAGCGGCTCTCCGACGCCCGCCGCCACGGGCACCGCGTGCTCGCGGTACTGCGCGGCAGCGCCGTCAACCAGGACGGCGCGTCCAACGGCCTCACCGCGCCCAACGGCCCCTCCCAGCAGCGGGTCATCCGGCAGGCCCTGGCCAACGCGGGCGTGTCGCCGGGCGAGGTGGACCTGCTCGAGGCGCACGGCACCGGCACCAGCCTCGGCGACCCCATCGAGGCCGACGCACTGCTGGCCACCTACGGCCGGGCCAAGGCCGCCGACCGGCCGCTGTGGCTGGGCTCGCTGAAGTCGAACATCGGGCACAGCGGGGCCGCCGCCGGCGTCGGCGGCGTGATCAAGGCGGTGCAGGCGCTGCGCCGCCGCGTCCTGCCGAAGACCCTGCACGCCGAGCAGCCCACCCCCAACGTCGACTGGTCGGCCGGCGCCGTCGAACTCCTCGACGAGGCCCGCGACTGGCCCGCCTCCGACACACCCCGCCTGGCCGCCGTCTCCGCCTTCGGCATCAGCGGCACCAACGCACACGTCATCCTCGAAGAGGCCCCCGAGCAGGAGCACGACGAGGCACCGGCGACGGCCGCCCTTCCGCTGCTGCCCTGGGTGCTCTCCGCGCGCGGCGAGCCCGCGCTGCGCGCCCAGGCCCGCGCCCTGCGCGCCCACCTGCTGGCCCGGCCGGAGACGAGCGACGCCGACGTGGCGCTCTCCCTCGCCACCACCCGCACCGGCCTGGAGCACCGGGCCGCGGTGCTCGCCGCCGACCGGGACGGCTTCCTCGACGCCCTGGACGCGCTCGCCGCCGACCGCCCGGCCGAAGGCGTGCTGCACGGCAGCCCCGCCGAGGGCAAGGTCGTCTTCGTCTTCCCCGGCCAGGGCTCCCAGTGGACCGGCATGGCCCGCGAACTCCTCGACGCCTCCCCGGTGTTCGCGGCCAAGGCCGCCGAGTGCGCGGCGGCCATCGAGGAGTTCGTGGACTGGAACCTCCTCGACGTGCTGCGCGACGAGCCCGGCGCCGCCTCCATGGACCGCATCGAGGTCATCCAGCCCGTCCTGTTCACCGTCATGGTGTCGCTGGCCGAGCTGTGGCGGTCCTACGGAGTGCAGCCCGACGCCGTCGTCGGCAGCTCGCAGGGCGAGATCGCCGCGGCCCATGTCGCCGGCGGCCTGAGCATCGAGGACGCGGCCCGCGTCGTCTGCCTGCGCAGCCGGTTGCTGGCGGACATGCTCGTCGGCAAGGGCGCCGTGGCCTCCGTGGCGCTGCCCGCCGACGAGGTCCGCGAGCGCCTGACCCGCTGGGCGGACCGGCTGTCCGTGGCCGGCGTCAACGGCCCCCGGATCGTCGCCGTCGCCGGGGACTCCGAGGCGCTGGACGAGTTCGTCGCCGAGTGCACCCGCGAACAGGTGCGCGCCAGGATCGTCGCCGCCACCGTGCCGTCGCACTGCCCGCTCGTCGAACCGCTGCGCGAGCGGATGCTGGAGCTCCTGGCTCCCGTGCGCCCTCGCTCCGGGACCGTGCCGCTGTACTCGACGATGACCGGCGGACTCATCGACACCGCGACCATGGACGCCGACTACTGGTACGACAACACCCGCGGACCCGTCCTCTTCGAACCGGTCGTCCGCGCCCTGCTCGACGACGGCCACAGCGCGTTCGTCGAGTCCAGCGCCCATCCGGTGCTCGCCATGGGCGTCGAGCAGACCGTCGACGCCACCGGCGCGCCCGGCGTCGTCGTGGAGTCCCTGCGCCGCGACGAGGGCGGCCTCGGCCGGATGCTGACCTCGCTCGCCAAGGCGCACCTCGGCGGTGTCCGCGTCGACTGGACCGCGGTGTTCGCGGGCACCGGCGCCCGCACCGTGGAACTGCCCACCTATGCCTTCCAGCGCACCCGGTACTGGGCCGAGGCCGCCGACCGCACCGGCGACGTCGGCTCCGTCGGCCTGTCCTCGGTCGACCACCCGCTGCTCGGCGCCCTGGTCCGGCTGGCCGACGGCGACGGCGCGGTCCTCACCGGCCGGCTGTCCCTGACCGCCCAGCGCTGGCTGGCCGGACACGGCGTCGCCGACCGGATCATCTTCCCCGGCACCGGCTTCGTGGAACTGGCCGTCCTCGCCGGCGACCAGGTCGGCTGTGGGCGGATCGAGGAACTCACCCTGCACACCCCGCTCGTCGTGCCCGCCACCGGAGGAGTCGTCGTCCAGGCGCACGTCGAGGCGCCCGACGAGACCGGCGCCCGCCAGATCTCCGTCCACTCCCGGCCCGACGACGCCACCGCCGACACCGTCTGGACCCGGCACGCCTCCGGCCTCCTGGCCCCCGAAACGGCTGATGCGGCCGAGGCGCCCGAGGGACTCGGCGGGGTCTGGCCGCCCGAGGGCGCCGAGGCCGTGGACATCGTCGGCCTCTACGACCGGATGGCCGCCGCCGGATACCGGTACGGGCCCGAGTTCCGCGGCCTGAGCCGGGTGTGGCACCTCGACGGCGAGATCTACGCCGAGGTGGCCCTGCCCGCCGACCAGCACTCCACGGCGCAGCGCTTCGGCCTGCACCCCGCCCTCTTCGACGCCGCCCTGCACTCCATGTTCACCTGGGACGGCGACGACGGCGGCGGAGTCGGCATGCCCTTCTCCTGGGCCGGAGTGCGGCTGCACGCCACCGGCTGCGCCCGGCTGCGGGTACGGCTCGCCCGGCGCGGCGACAGCGAGTTCACGCTCACCGTCGCCGACGAGGCCGGCGACCCGGTCGTCTCCGTCGACTCCCTCGTGGTCCGCCGGATGACCGAGGCCGCGCTGAACACCGTCCGCACCGACACCCTGCACCTGCTCGACTGGAAGACCGTGCGGACGGACGAGACGACGACCGGGACCCGGCGGGTCCTGCTGGGCGCCGACCCGCTCGGCCTCGCCGCCGCCCTGCCCGGCGCCGAGCGGGTCGCGGACGTGGCCGGACTCGCCGCGCTCGTGGCCGCGGACCCCGGCGCGGTCACCGCGCTGCTGTCGGTCGCCGGCGACCCGGGCGCACCGGGCGTCGAACGGCTCGGCGATCCGGTCGTCGACGCCGTGGCACTGCTCCAGGCCTGGATCGCCGACGAACGGCTCGACGACGCCCGGCTCGTCGTGGTCACCCGCGGCGCGGTCGCCACCGCGCCCGGCGAGGACGTCACCGACCTCGCCGCGGCCGGCGTCTGGGGCCTGCTGCGCTCCGCCCAGAACGAGCACCCCGGACGCTTCGCCCTCCTCGACCTCGACACCACCGATGAGTCGAGCGCCGCGCTCGGCCCGGCACTGGACTCCCCGCAGGAGCAACTCGCCCTGCGCGCAGGCGTGTCGCGCGGCCCGAGCCTGACCCGCTGGGACCCGGCCGGCACCATCCTGCCGCCGGCCGGGGAGAGCGCCTGGCTGCTGGAGAACACCCGGCCCGGCACCATCGAGGGCCTGACGGCCGTCCCCCGCCCGGAGCTGCTCGGCCCGCTCGAACCCCGGCAGGTACGGATCGCCGTCAGCGCCGCCGGCATCAACTTCAAGGACGTCGTCGTCGCCCTCGACCTGGTGCCCGGACTGACCGGGATCGGCGGCGAGATCGCCGGCGTCGTCACCGACGTCGGCGCGGACGTCACCCACCACCGGGTCGGCGACCGGGTGTTCGGCCTGTCCACCGAGGTCTTCGGCCCGGTGACCGTCGCCGACGAACGCACCGTCCACCGCATCCCCGAAGGCTGGACGTTCGAGGAGGCCGCGTCCGTCTCCGTCGCCTATATGACCGCGTACTACGGACTCGTCGACCTCGGCGGGCTGCGCCCCGGACAGAACGTCCTCGTGCACGCCGGGGCCGGCGGCGTCGGCAGCGCCGCCGTCCAGCTCGCCCGCCACCTCGGCGCCGACGTCTACGCCACGGCCAGCCCCGGCAAGTGGGACACCCTGCGCGCCCACGGCCTGGACGGCGCGCACATCGCCAACTCGCGCACCCTCGACTTCGAGCAGTGGTTCCTGCAGTCCACCGACGGCCACGGCATGGACATCGTCCTCGACTGTCTGGCCGGGGAGTTCGTCGACGCGGGGCTCAGGCTGCTGCCGCGCGGCGGACGCTTCCTGGAGATGGGCAAGACCGACAAACGCGACCCCGCCGCCGTCGCCGCCGCCCACCCGGGCGTCGCCTACCAGGCGTACGACCTGCCCGAGGCCGGGCTCGACCGCATCCACGAGATGCTGATCACCCTCACCGAACTGTTCGAGAGCGGCGTCCTGCGGCCCCCGCACCTCAACACCTGGGACATCCGCGACGCCCGCGCCGCCTTCCGCGCCCTGAGCCAGGCCGCGCTCGTCGGCAAGGCCGTCCTCACCCTCCCCGGCGACCCGTTCCCCGCCCACGGCACGGTCCTGATCACCGGCGGCACCGGCATGATCGGCACACTCCTCGCCCGCCACCTGGTCACCGAACACGGCGTGCGCAGCCTGCTGCTCACCAGCCGACGCGGCCCCGAAGCCCCGGGCGCCGCCGAACTCGCCGCGGAGCTCACCGAGGCCGGCGCCCAGGTCACCCTCGCCGCCTGCGACATCGCCGACCGCGGTCAACTCGCCGCCCTGCTCGCGGACATCCCCGCCGACCGCCCGCTCACCGCCGTCCTGCACACCGCCGGCGCCCTGGACGACGGCCTCATCGAGTCCCTGACCGCCGAACGCGTCCGGGAGGTGCTGCGCCCCAAGGTGGCCGGCGCGCTCAACCTGCACGAACTCACCCGCGGCCTCGACCTGGGCGCCTTCGTGCTGTTCTCGTCCGCCGCGGGCACCATGGGCGCCCCCGGCCAGGCCAACTACGCGGCCGCCAACGTGATGCTCGACGCCCTCGCCTCCCACCGGCGCGCCCAGGGGCTGCCCGGACTCTCCCTCGCCTGGGGCTTCTGGGCCCAGCGCAGCGAGATGTCCGGCCACCTCGACGACCGCGACATGCAGCGCCTGAGCCGCGGCGGCATCGTGCCCATGACCAGCGAAGAAGGGCTCGCCGCGTTCGACCTGGCGTGCCGCACCGACCGCGCCCAGTTCGTCCCCGCCAAGCTCAACCCCGCCGCCCTCGCCGGGACGACCGGCCGCATCCCGCCCATCATGCGGGCGCTGGTGCCCACGGCGGCCCGCCGGACCGGACGCCGCTCCGTGGACGCCGACAGCGGCTCGCTGCGCGAGCGGCTGATCCCGCTCACCGGCACCGAACGGATGCGGATCCTGCTCCAGCTGGTCCGTTCGCACGCGGCGACCGTCCTCGGGCACACCGACCCGGACGCCGTCGGCTCGACCGCGCCGTTCCGCGAGCTCGGCTTCGACTCGCTGACCGCCGTGGAGTTCCGCAACCGGCTCACCGGCGCCGTCGGCTTCCGGCTGCCCGTCACCGTGGTCTTCGACCACCCGACCCCCGGCGAGCTGGCCGACTTCCTCGCCGCCGAACTCCTCGACGGCCTCGACGAGCCCACGACCGCCCCCGTCGCCCGCACTGCCCCGGCCGCCGTCGCCCGCACCGACGACGACCCCCTCGTCATCGTCGGCATGGCCTGCCGCTACCCGGGCGGCGTCAGCTCCCCGGAAGACCTCTGGAACCTCTGCCTGGAGGAACGGGACGCCATCGCCGGCTTCCCGGCCGACCGCGGCTGGAGCGACACCGCGCCCGCCGACGGCTCCGTGCCCCAGCAGGGCGGATTCATCGACCGGGTCGCCGACTTCGACCCCGGATTCTTCGGGATCTCCCCCCGCGAGGCCCTCACCATGGACCCCCAGCAGCGGCTGCTGCTCGAGACCTCCTGGGAAGCCCTCGAACGCGCCGGCATCGCCCCCGCGCGCCTGCGCGGCAGCCGTACCGGCGTCTTCGTCGGCGCCGCCGCCTCCGGGTACACCAGCCTGTTCCGACGCGGCTCACAGGCCCTCGCCGGATACGGCGTGACCGGCGCCGCCACCAGCGTGGTCTCCGGCCGCGTGGCCTATGTGCTCGGCCTGGAGGGGCCCGCCGTCACGGTGGACACGGCCTGCTCCTCCTCCCTGGTCGCCCTGCACACCGCCGCCCAGTCGCTGCGCGACGGCGACTGCGATCTCGCCCTCGTCGGCGGCGTCGCCGTGCTGACCAGCCCGTTCCTCTTCGACGACTTCGCCAAGCAGGGCGGACTCTCGCCCGACGGCCGCTGCAAGGCCTTCGCGGCCGGCGCCGACGGCACCGGCTGGGCCGAGGGCACCGGCATGGTCCTCCTCGAACGGCTCTCCGACGCCCGCCGCAACGGCCGCCAGGTGCTCGCGGTGCTCCGCGGCAGCGCCGTCAACCAGGACGGCGCGTCCAACGGCCTCACCGCGCCCAACGGCCCCTCCCAGCAGCGCGTCATCCGCCAGGCCCTGGAACGGGCCGGGCTGACCCCCGCCGACGTCGACGCCGTCGAGGCGCACGGCACCGGCACCACCCTCGGCGACCCCATCGAGGCCCAGGCCATCCTCGCCGCCTACGGACGCGACCGGGACCCGGAGCGGCCGCTGCTGCTCGGCTCCCTGAAATCCAACATCGGGCACAGCCAGGCCGCCGCCGGCATCGGCGGAGTCATCAAGACCGTGCAGGCCCTGCGGCACGGCGTGCTGCCCCGCACCCTGCACATCGACGAACCCACCCCGCACGTCGACTGGACCGAGGGCGCCGTCGACCTGCTCACCGAGACCCGCCCCTGGCCCGACACGGGCCGACCCCGCCGGGCCGGGGTGTCCTCCTTCGGCGTCAGCGGCACCAACGCCCACGTCATTCTCGAACAGGCCGCCGAACCCGAGCCCGCAGCCGTCATCGACCGGAGCCCCCTGCCCGTCACCCCGTGGCTGCTGTCCGGGCACGACGAACCCGCCCTGCGCGCCCAGGCCGAGACCCTCCTGACCTGGCTGCGGGACCGGCCGCAGGGCTCCGTCACCGACATCGGCCACGCGCTGGCCACCCGGCGCGCCGCCCTCGAACACCGGGCCGCACTGCCCGTCACCGACCGGGCGCAGGCACTGACCGCGCTCGCCGGACTCGCCGCCGGACACACCCCCGAAGGGCTGCTGCACGGCACCGCCGGAGAAGGCGGCCTCGCCCTGCTGTTCGCCGGACAGGGCTCCCAGCGGCCCGGCATGGGACGCGAACTGCACGCGGCGTTCCCCGCGTTCGCCCGCGCCTTCGACGAGGCCTGCGCCCACCTGGACCCGCTGCTCGGACGGCCGCTGCGCGACACCGTGTTCACCGCCGAGGCCGCCGAACTCGACCGCACCGCACTCACCCAGCCCGCCCTGTTCGCCCTGGAAACAGCCCTGTTCCGGCTGCTCGCCTCCTGGGGCGTGACCCCCGACTACGTCCTCGGCCACTCCGTCGGCGAGATCGCCGCCGCCCATGTGGCGGGCGCCCTGGACCTCGCCGACGCCGCCCGGCTCGTCGTCGCCCGGGGCCGGCTCATGCAGGCCCTCCCGGCCGGCGGCGCCATGCTCGCCGTCCAGACCGGGGAGACGGAGGCGCTCGCCGCACTCGCCGAGGTGCTCGGCGAGCACACCGGCAGCGTGGACCTCGGCGCCGTCAACGGCCCCCGCTCGGTGGTGTTCTCCGGCACGACCGAGGCCGTGGAGGCGCTCGCCGCGCACTTCACCGCCGAGGGCCGCCGCATCCGCCGGCTCGACGTGAGCCACGCCTTCCACTCGCCGCTCATGGAACCCATGCTCGCGGAGTTCGGCGAACTGGTCGCCGGGCTGGACTTCGACGCGCCCCGCATCCCGGTCGTCTCCAACCTCACCGGAGCCGTCCTCGGCGCCGACGAGATCGCCGACCCCCGGTACTGGGTACGGCACGCCCGCCACACGGTCCGCTTCGCCGACGGCGTCGCCGCCCTCGCCGACGCGGGCGTCACCGGCTTCCTCGAACTGGGCCCGGACGCCACCCTCACCACGATGGCCGAGGACTGCTTCGACACCGCCCCCGCCGGCGTGTGCACCTCGCTCCTGCGCCGCGACGGATCCGAACCGGCCACCCTGCTGACCGCCCTGGCCCGCGCCCATGTGCACGGCGTCACCGTCGACTGGGACGCCGTCTTCGCCGGCACCGACGCCCGCTGGGCCGACCTGCCCACCTACTCCTTCCAACGGGCCCCCTACTGGCCCGCCGAGTCCACCGCCGACCGCGGCGGCCTCTCCGCCGCCGGCCTCGACGACACCGGGCACCCGCTGCTCGGCGCGATGGTCAGCGCCGCCTCCGGCGGCGACGTCCTGTTCACCGGCGAACTCTCCCTGGCCGCCCAGCCCTGGCTGGCCGACCACCGCATCCTGGACGCCGTCCTGTTCCCCGGCACCGGCTTCCTCGAACTCGCCCTCTGGGCGGGCAGCCGCCTGGACACCGGCGAGCTGGAGGAACTCGTCGTCCACCGCCCGCTGATCCTGCCCGAGCACGGCGGCGTCACCGTCCAGGTCGTCGTCGGCGAGACCACGGACGACGACCACCGGCCGGTCGCCGTCTACTCCCGCCCCGAGGGCGCCGCCGACTGGATCCGGCACGCCGAGGGCCGGCTGGCGGCCGGTCCGGTCGCCCACCCCGAAGCCCCGCCGGTCCTGTGGCCGCCGCAGGGCGCCGAACCCGTCCCGCTCGACGCGTTCTACGCGGACCTGGCCGCCGCCGGCACCGCCTACGGGCCGGTGTTCCAGGGCCTGACCGCCGCCTGGCGGCACGGCGACGAGGTCTACGCCGAGGTCACGCTGCCCGCGCAGGCGGCCGACGACGCCCCGGCCTTCGGCGTCCACCCCGCCCTGCTGGACGCCGCCCTGCACACACTCGCCTTCCTGCCCACCGCCGACCGCGGCAACGGCCCGTTCCTGCCGTTCGCCTGGCGCGACGTCGCCGTGCCCGCGCCCGGCGCCACCGCCTGCCGGATCCGCCTCGCCGCGGGCCCCGGCGCCGACGAGGTCATCGCCACCCTCTGGGACGGCGACGGACGCCCCCTCGTCTCCGTCGGCGGCCTCAGCCTGCGCGCCGTCTCCCGCGCCCAACTCGGCTCGTCCGCGGCCGCGTCCTCCCTGTTCCGCCTGGACTGGACGCCCGCCGCCCGCCCGGAGACCGCGGGCGCCCCGACCGTCCGCTGGGCCCTGCTCGGCCCCGAGGCCCCCCAGGACCCCGAGATCGACCACTACCCGGACCTCGCCGCCCTGCGCCGGCACCTCGCCGACGGCGGCGCGGCCCCCGACCAGGTCCTCCTGGCCTGCAACCCGACCACCGCCGCCGTCGACCCGACGGCCGCCCGCACCGCCGTGCACACCGCCCTGGACACCCTGCGCACCTGGGTCGAGGACGAACACTTCGTCAAGAGCCGACTCGTGCTGTGCACCCGCGGCGCGGTCGAGGCCCTGCCCGGCGAAGGCATCGGCGACCTGGCCCACAGCGCGACCTGGGGCCTGGCCCGCAGCGCGCAGCTCGAACACCCCGACCGCCTGGTCCTGGTCGACCTGGACGCCGACACCGCCCTCGAAGACCTCACCCGGTCCCAGATCCTGGCCCGCACCGAGACCACCGAGGCCGCCCAGTTCGCGATCCGCGGCGACCTGACCCTCGTCCCGGCCCTCGCCCGCCACACCGACCAGGAGCCCGCGACCACCGGCACCGCCCCGGCCGGCCCCTGGCCGACCGAGGGCACCACCCTCATCACCGGCGCAGGCGGCATGATCGGCGGACTCCTCGCCCGCCACCTGGTCACCGAACACGGCGTACGCCACCTCCTGCTCCTCGGCCGCCGCGGCGAGGAGACCCCCGGCATGGCCGAACTCCGCAGCGAACTCGCCGAGTCGGGCGCCGACGTCCACACGGCCGCCTGCGACGCCGCCGACCGCGAGGCCCTGGCCGCCGTGCTCGACCGGATCCCGGCCACCGCGCCCCTGACGGCCGTCGTGCACGCCGCGGGCGTCGTCGACGACGGCATGCTCGGCACCCTCACCGACGACCAGGTCGACCGGGTGCTCCGCCCCAAGATCGACGCCGTGGCGAACCTGCACGACCTCACCGCCCCGCTCGGCCTGCGCGCCTTCGTCGTCTGCTCCTCCCTCGCCGGAGCCCTCGGCGGCGGCGGACAGTCCGCCTACGCGGCCGCCAACGCCTACCTCGACGCCCTGTGCCTGCGCCGACACGCCGACGGCCTGCCCGCCCTCTCGCTCGCCTGGGGCCCCTGGGAGAGCAGCGCCGGCATGACCGCCCAGCTCGCCGCCGCCGACCTGCGCCGCATCTCCCGCGCGGGCATGCTGCCCCTGACCCCCGACGACGGACTCGCCCTCTTCGACGCGGCGCACACGAGCGGCGCACCCGTGCTGCTGCCCTTCCGCTTCGAACCCGGCGGCCTGTCCGCCACCGACCGCGCCGCCCTGCCCGCCGCCCTGCGCGCCCTGGCGCCCGCACCCCGACGCCGCACCGACCCCGGCGCCGGCCTCACCGGGCTCCGCGACCGGCTGCGCCCGCTGTCCCCGGACGACCGGGCCGGCGCCCTGGAGAACCTCGTCCGCACCGAGGTCGCCTCGGTCCTCGCCCTGCCGTCGGCGGAGGCGGTACCGGTCACCAAGGCGTTCAAGAGCCTCGGCTTCGACTCCCTGATGGCCGTCGACCTCCGCAACCGGCTCAGCGCCCTCACCGGCGTACGGCTCTCCGCGACCCTCGTCTTCGACCACCCCAACCCCCGGGCGCTGGCCGCCCGTCTGCTCACCGGCATGGAACTGGACACCGCCACCGCCACCGACCCCGCCCTCGACGCCCTGCGCGAACTGGAGACCGCGCTCCGCTCGACGGCCCCCGCCGCCGAGGACCGCGGGGCGCTGACCACCCGGCTACGGGTGCTCCTGGCGGCCCTGGAGGAGACCGCGGAAGCCACCGACGCCGATCGCGAGGACGACGACGCCGACCTCGACTCGGTGAGCGCCGAGGAGCTCGTCACCCTGCTCGGCGACGAGTTCGGCCTGTCCTGAAACACGGCCCCTACCCGGGCCGACAGGCCCCGAACTTAGGGGTGTTCGCGGTCCTGATCTGGGGCCGGGATCCAGCTCCCGGCCCCATAGCCTGCAAACAGGCCTGTCCTTGCGCATTGACGAATCACGTGAGTGGGAGTTGAGCATGAGCAGTTCCATGTCGGAGGTCGTCGACGCGCTGCGGGCCTCGCTGCTGGAGAACGAGCGGCTGCGCACCCAGAACCAGCGGCTCAGCGCGGCCTCGTCGGAGCCCCTGGCCGTCGTGGGCATCGGCTGCCGCTACCCCGGCGGAGTCCGCGACACCGAAGGACTGTGGCAGCTCATCGCCGAAGGCCGTGACGCCATGTCCGGCTTCCCCGTCGACCGCGGCTGGGAGAACTGGGACGTCCCCACCGCCAAGACCGGCGCCTTCCTCCACGACGCGGGCGACTTCGACCCCGCCTTCTTCCGGATCTCGCCGCGCGAGGCCATGGCCATGGACCCGCAGCAGCGGCTGCTCCTGGAGACCTCCTGGGAGGCCCTGGAACGCGCCGGCATCGCCCCGAGCACCCTCAAAGGCAGCCGCACCGGCGTGTTCGTCGGCGGCGCCCCGCAGGAGTACGGCGCGCTCGTGATGAACTCGGCCGAGGGCGCGGGAGGCTACGCGCTGACCGGCGCCCCCGGCAGCGTCCTGTCCGGCCGCATCTCCTATGTGCTCGGCCTGGAGGGGCCCGCCGTCACGGTGGACACGGCGTGCTCCTCCTCGCTCGTCGCCCTGCACCTCGCGATCAAGTCGCTGCGCACCGGCGAATGCGACCTCGCCCTCGCCGGCGGCGTGCTCGTCCTCATCACCCCCTCGATCTTCGCCGAGTTCTCGGCGACCGGCGGATCGGCCGGCGACGGCCGCTGCAAGGCCTTCGCCGCCTCCGCGGACGGCACCGGCTGGGGCGAGGGCGCCGGCGTCCTCGCCCTCCAGCGCCTGTCCGACGCCCGCCGCGACGGCAACCCCGTCCTCGCCGTGATCCGCGGCTCGGCGGTGAACCAGGACGGCGCGTCGAACGGCCTGAGCGCACCCAACGGCCCCTCGCAGCAACGGGTCATCCGCCAGGCGCTGGCCAACGCCGGCCTGTCCGCCGCGGACGTCGACATGGTCGAGGCGCACGGCACCGGCACCACCCTCGGCGACCCCATCGAGGCCGAAGCGCTCCTCGCCACCTACGGCCGGGAACGGCACGACGGCCGACCCCTCTGGCTCGGCACCCTGAAGTCGAACATCGGCCACACCCAGGCCGCCGCCGGCATCTCCGGAGTGATCAAGGCCGTACTCGCCCTCCAGCACGGCGTGCTGCCCAAGACCCTGCACGTGGACGAGCCGACCCCCGAGGTCGACTGGTCGGCGGGCGCGGTGGAACTCCTGACCGAGGCACGGGACTGGCCGGACACCGGACGCCCCCGGCGAGCGGGCGTGTCCTCGTTCGGCATCAGCGGCACCAACGCCCACGTCATCCTCGAACAGGCCCCGGAAGCCGAGCCCATGGAGGGGCAGGGGGCCGAGGGGCGTCCCGCACTCGAGGGCGGCCCCGTGCCGTGGGTGGTCTCGGCACGCGGCGAGGCGGCACTGCGGGAACAGGCGGCACGACTGACCGCGCACGTGGCGCGCACGGCTGAGCTGTCCCCGGTGGATGTGGGTGTGTCGTTGGCGGGGTCGCGGTCGGTGTTCGAGGAGCGGGCGGTGGTGTTGGGGGGTGGCCGGGAGGAGTTGTTGGCGGGGTTGCGGTCGGTGGCGGAGGGGGCGCCGGGTGCGGGTGTGGTGAGCGGGCGGGCGTCTGCCGACGGTGGTGTGGTGTTCGTTTTTCCGGGTCAGGGGTCGCAGTGGGTGGGGATGGGGCGTGAGCTGTGGGATGCGTCTCCGGTGTTCGGGGAGTCGATGGTGGCGTGTGAGCGTGCGCTGTCGCCGCATGTGGACTGGTCGTTGCGGGATGTGGTGTTCCGGGACGGGGCGGATCCGTTGTGGTCTCGGGTGGATGTGGTGCAGCCGGTGTTGTGGGCGGTGATGGTGTCGTTGGCTGCGGTGTGGCGGTCGTTCGGTGTGGAGCCGGCGGCGGTGGTGGGTCATTCGCAGGGTGAGGTGGCTGCGGCGTGTGTGGCGGGCGGGCTGTCGTTGGAGGACGGTGCCCGGGTGGTGGCGGTGCGTTCGCGTCTGGTGCTGGAGAAGCTGTCCGGCAGGGGCGGGATGGTGTCGGTGGCGCTTCCGGTCGCGGAGGCGGAGGAGCGGCTGGCGCGGTTCGGGGGCCGGGTCGGGGTGGCGGCGGTGAACGGGCCGTCTTCGGTGGTGGTGTCGGGTGAGCCGGAGGCGCTGGACGAGTTGCTGGCCGGGTGCGAGTCGGACGGGGTGCGGGCGCGTCGGATCGCCGTCGACTACGCCTCGCACTCCGCGCAGGTCGACGCCCTGAACGACGACCTTCTCGCCGAACTGGCCGAGATCCGGCCGGTGTCGTCGTCCGTGGCGTTCTATTCGACGGTGTCGGGTGAGCGGTTGGACACGGCGGGGCTGGATGCTGCGTATTGGGTGCGGAATCTGCGGGAGCGGGTGCTGTTCGAGCCGGTGATCCGGACGCTGGTGGACCGGGGCAGTGCGGTCTTCGTCGAGTCGAGTCCGCACCCGGTGTTGGCGATGGCGGTTCAGGAGACCGGTGAGGCTGCGGATCGGCCGGTGGTGGCGGTCGGTTCGTTGCGGCGTGACAACGGTGGCGCGACGCGTCTCCTGACCTCGCTGGCGGAGGCGTATGTCGCGGGCGCTGCGGTGGACTGGTCGTTGTTGTACGCGGGCAGTGGTGCGCGGCGGGTGGATCTGCCGACGTACGCCTTCCAGCACCAGCGCTACTGGCTCGACGATGTCACGCTGCCCGGTCAGCGCGATTCCCTCGATCCGGTGGATGCGGCGTTCTGGGGTGCGGTGGAGCGGGCGGATGCGGCGGGTGTGGCCGCGTTGGTCGCCGATGGCGACGTGGAGGCGTGGGAGCCGGTGGTGCCGGCGTTGTCGGCTTGGCGTCGGGGGCGTCAGGAGCGGTCGGTGTTGGACTCGTGGCGTTATCGGACGGTGTGGCGTTCGGTGACGGTCCCTGCGACGGGCCGTCTGTCGGGGACGTGGCTGGTCGTGGCGCGCGGTGCAGGCGCTCCGGTCGACGAGGTCCGGGAGGCGTTGGTCGCGGCGGGCGCGGAGGTGTCCGTATGCGAGGAGCTGGACGCGGTCGCGCCGGCGGACGTGTCGGGCGTGGTGTCCCTGCTCGCCTGGGACGAGGAATCGGCGTTGGAGTCGACGGTTCGGCTGGTGCAGACCCATGGCGACAGTGCGGTGCCGTTGTGGGTGCTGACGCGGGGTGCTGCCGCCGTGAGCGCGGACGATCCGGTGTCCGCGGTGCAGTCGCAGGTGTGGGCGCTGGGTCAGGTGGTCGGGCTGGAGCAGCCGGGCGGCTGGGGCGGTCTGGTGGACGTTCCCGAGGTGTGGGACGGGCGGGTGGCGTCCTCGCTGGCCGCTGTGCTGGCGGCCGGTGAGGGCGAGGACCAGGTCGCCGTGCGCTCGTCGGGTGTGTACGGACGTCGGCTCGTCCGTGCCCCGCTCGGTGCGAGCCCGGTTCCGGTGCGGGAGTGGAGTCCGTCGGGCACAGCGCTGATCACCGGTGGCACGGGCGGAGTCGGCGGGCATCTGGCGCGTTGGCTGGCGAAGGAGGGCGTCGAGCGTCTGCTGCTGGTCAGCCGCAGTGGTGAGCAGGCCGAGGGCGCGGTCGAACTGGCCGATGAACTCCGGAGACTGGGCGCGGAGGTCACCGTCGCCGCGTGTGACGTGACCGACCGGTCGGCGCTCGCGGAGCTTCTCGCCGAGCACCCCGTCACCTCGATCTTCCATGCGGCAGGTGTGGCCGACTACGCGGAGCTCGGCACCGCCACCCCCGAGCACTTCACGGAGGTGCTCTCAGCCCGTGTGACGGGAGCGCGTCACCTGGACGAGGTGACCGGTGAACTCGGCCTGGTGCTGGATGCGTTCGTGGTGTTCTCCACGGGCGCCGCGGTGTGGGGGAGTGCGGGCAACGGTGCGAACGCGGCTGCGGGCGGCTACCTGGAGGGTCTGATCCGGGGCCGTCGGGCGCGTGGCCTGACGGGTTCGGCGGTGTCGTGGGGTGGCTGGCGCGGTACGGCGATGGCGGTGGGGGAGACGGCGGAGCAGCTGGCACGTCGTGGCGTGGGTCTGCTGGAGCCGGAGTCGGCCGTTCGGGCGTTGCGGCAGGCGCTGGAGCACGACGAGACCGTGCTGACGGTGGCCGACCTGGACTGGGCGCTGTTCACGCCGGGGTACACGATGGCCCGTCGTCGCCCGCTGATCGAGGACATCCCCGAGGCCGCCCAGGCACTGAGCGAGGCCACCGAGACCGATGCGGCCCAGGACGCGGCGGGCAGGGGACTGCGCGACCGGCTGGCCGGGTTGGCGGAGTCGGAGCAGCAGGCGTTGCTGCTGGGGTTGGTGCGCGGTGAGGCCGCGCAGGTGCTGGCCCACGGGTCGACGGCGGAGATCACGCCGGGCAGGGCGTTCAAGGAGCTGGGCTTCGACTCGCTGACGGCGATGGAGCTGCGCAACCGGCTGTCGAAGGCCACCGGTCTCCTGCTGCCCGCGACCCTCGTCTTCGACTACCCCAACCCGCAGCAACTGGCTTCGCTGTTGCGCACGGAGCTCGTCGACGGTCTGCCGGGATCCGGCACCGTGGCGACGGCGACCCGGCCGACGGACGACGAACCGCTCGCGATCGTCGGCATGGCATGCCGTTACCCCGGTGGCGTTCGCAACGCCGAGGATCTGTGGCGGCTGATCGCCGAAGGCCGCGACGAGCTGTCGGACTTCCCCACCGACCGTGGCTGGGACCGCTGGGGCGCGCCCGCGACCGGTCAGGCCGGATTCCTGCACGAGGCCGGGGAGTTCGACGCCGGCTTCTTCGGGATCTCGCCGCGTGAGGCGGTGACCATGGACCCCCAGCAGCGGCTGCTGCTGGAGGTGTCCTGGGAGGCCGTCGAACGGGCCGGCATGGACCCCTGGTCGCTGAGGAACAGCGCCACCGGAGTCTTCGTCGGCGGTGGTCCACAGGACTACCCCGCCGTGCTGATGGGCTCGACCGAGGCCGCCAGCGGCTACGGCATGACCGGTGCGCTCGGCAGTGTGATGTCCGGCCGTGTCTCCTACGTCCTGGGTCTGGAAGGGCCCGCGGTCACGGTGGACACGGCGTGCTCGTCCTCGCTGGTCGCCCTGCACCTGGCCGCGCAGTCCCTGAACAACGGCGAGTGCGACCTGGCGATCGCGGGCGGTGTGACCATCATGGCCACGCCGGGCGCGTTCCTCGGGTTCGACACCTTGGGCGGTATGGCCGGCGACGGCCGCTGCAAGGCCTTCGCCGCCTCCGCGGACGGCACCGGCTGGGGCGAGGGCATCGGCATGGTCGTGCTGGAACGGCTGTCGGACGCCCGTCGCAACGGGCACGAGGTGCTGGCGGTGGTCCGAGGTTCGGCGATCAACCAGGACGGCGCGTCGAACGGTCTGAGCGCGCCGAACGGTCCGTCGCAGCAGCGGGTGATCCGCCAGGCCCTGGCGAACGCCGGCCTGTCCGCCGCGGACGTCGACATGCTGGAGGCGCACGGTACGGGCACCACGCTGGGCGACCCGATCGAGGCGCAGGCCCTGCTCAACACCTACGGCCAGGACCGCCCCGCCGACCGGCCGCTCTGGCTGGGCTCCGTGAAGTCCAACTTCGGGCACACGGGAGCGGCGGCGGGCGTGGCGGGCGTCATCAAGTCCGTACTCGCCCTGCGGCACGGGGTGTTGCCGAAGACCCTGCACATCGACGAGCCGACGCCGAAGGTCGACTGGTCGGCGGGCGCGGTGGAACTCCTGACGGAGGCGCGTGACTGGCCGGAGACGGGACGTCCGCGGCGTGCGGCCGTGTCGTCGTTCGGGATCAGCGGCACCAACGCGCACATGATCATCGAGGAAGCCCCGAAGGCGGAGTCGGCGGACCATCGGGGCGAGGTCTCCGGGCCGGTGCCGTGGGTGGTCTCCGGACGCGGCGAGACGGCGTTGCGGGCACAGGCCCGGCAGCTGCTGGAACGTCTTGGCGAGCAGCCCGAACTGAGCCCGGCGGACGTGGCGTTCTCGCTGACGGGGACGCGGTCGGCGTTCGAGCAGCGGGCCGTGGTCCTCGGGAGCGACCGGGAGGAGCTGCTCGCGGGGCTGCGCTCGGTGGCCGAAGGCACCTTGGGGGCAGGCGTGGTGACGGGCCGGGCCACCGACGCCGGAGCCGTGTTCGTGTTCCCGGGTCAGGGGTCGCAGTGGGTCGGTATGGGGCGTGAGTTGTGGGACGTCTCGCCGGTGTTCGGGGAGTCGATGGTGGCGTGTGAGCGTGCGCTGTCGCCGTTTGTGGGGTGGTCGTTGCGGGATGTGGTGTTCCGGGACGGTGATGATCCGTTGTGGTCTCGGGTGGATGTCGTCCAGCCGGTGCTGTGGGCGGTGATGGTGTCGCTGGCGGCGGTGTGGCGGTCGTTCGGTGTGGAGCCGGCGGCGGTGGTGGGTCATTCGCAGGGCGAGGTGGCGGCCGCGTGTGTGGCCGGCGGGCTGTCCCTCGAAGACGGTGCCCGGGTGGTGGCGGTGCGGTCGCGTCTGGTGCTGGAGAAGTTGTCCGGCAGGGGCGGGATGGTGTCGGTGGCGCTTCCCGTCGCCGAAGCGGAGGAGCGGCTCGAACGCTTCGACGGCCGGGTCGGGATCGCCGCCGTCAACGGGCCTACCTCAGTAGTGGTGTCGGGTGAGCCGGACGCGTTGGACGAGCTGCTGGCCGGGTGTGAGTCGGACGGGGTGCGGGCGCGTCGTATCGCCGTCGACTACGCCTCGCACTCCGCGCAGGTGGACGCCCTCAACGACGACCTTCTCGCCGAACTGGCGGACATCCGGCCGCAGTCGTCGTCCGTGGCCTTCTATTCGACGGTGTCGGGTGAGCGGTTGGACACCGCCGGTCTGGACGCTGCGTATTGGGTGCGGAACCTTCGTGAGCGGGTGCTGTTCGAGCCGGTGATCCGGATGCTCGCCGAACAGGAGCACCAGGTCTTCGTGGAGTCCAGCCCGCATCCGGTCCTCGCGATGGCGATCCAGGAGACGCTGGAGAGCGCGTCCGGCGCTGTCGTGGGCTCGCTGCGGCGTGACGACGGAGGTGTGGATCGTCTCCTGACCTCGCTGGCCGAGGCCTATGTCGCGGGCGCGCCGGTCAACTGGTCGACGCTGTTCGCCGGCACCGGCGCACGCACGGTCGAGCTGCCCACCTACGCCTTCCAGCACCAGCGTTACTGGCTGGAGGACGCCTCCGCCCCGGGTACGGGGAGCGCCGTCGATCCGGTGGATGCGGCGTTCTGGGGTGCGGTGGAGCGGGCGGATGCGGCGGGTGTGGCCGCGTTGGTCGCTGATGGGGATGCGGGTGTGTGGGAGCCGGTGGTGCCGGCGTTGTCGGCTTGGCGTCGGGGGCGTCAGGAGCGGTCGGTGCTGGACTCGTGGCGTTATCGGACGGTGTGGCGTTCGGTGACTGTCCCTGCGACGGGCCGTCTGTCGGGGACGTGGCTGGTCGTGGCGCGCGGTGCAGGCGCGCCGGTCGACGAGGTCCGGGAGGCGTTGGTCGCGGCGGGCGCGGAGGTGTCCGTATGCGAGGAGTTGGACGCGGTCGAGTCGGCGGACGTGTCGGGTGTGGTGTCGCTGCTCGCCTGGGACGAGGAGCGGGCGCCGGCCGCGTCGGTGGAGTTGGTCCAGGCTCTGGCCGATGCGGAGCTGGAAGCTCCGTTGTGGGTGCTGACGCGGGGCGCCGCCGCCGTGGGTGCGGACGATCCGGTGTCCGCGATCCAGATGCAGGTCTGGGCGCTGGGCCAGATCGTGGGCCTGGAGCAGCCCGCCGCCTGGGGCGGTCTGGTCGACGTCCCCGAGGTGTGGGACGAGCGGGTGGCGTCCTCGCTGGCCGCTGTGCTGGCGGCCGGGGAGGGCGAGGACCAGGTTGCCGTGCGCTCGTCGGGCGTCTACGGGCGTCGGCTCGTCCGCGCCCCGCTGGGAACCGCCGCGACCCCGACCCGGACGTGGAGCCCCTCGGGCACAGCGCTGATCACCGGCGGCACCGGCGGAGTCGGCGGCCACCTGGCGCGCTGGCTCGCGAAGGAGGGCGTCGAGCGTCTGCTGCTCGTCAGCCGCAGCGGTGAGCAGGCCGAAGGTGCGACCGAACTGGCCGAGGAACTGCGCGGGTCGGGGGCCGAGGTCGCCATCGCCGCCTGTGACGTGGCCGACCGGGACGCCCTGGCGGAGCTGCTCGCCGCGCATCCCGTGACCTCCGTCTTCCACACGGCCGGAATCGCGAGCTACGGCCCCGTACGCGAGCTCGACGTCGCGGACCTGGAAGCCCAGATGGCCGCGAAGACCCTCGGCGCCCGTCACCTGGACGAGCTGACCGCCGAACTCGGCCTGGAACTCGACGCGTTCGTCCTCTTCTCCTCAGGCGCCGCGATATGGGGGAGCGCCGGAAACGGCGGGTACGCCGCGGCCAACGCCTATCTGGACGGTCTGGCCCGGGAGCGCCGGGCGCGCGGTCTGGCGGCGACCTCGGTGTCGTGGGGTGGCTGGAAGGACACCGGCATGGCGACCGAGGAGACCGCCCAGCAGCTGGCGCGGCGCGGTGTCCGGCCGATGGACCCGGCGCTGGCCGTCGAGGCGCTCCGGCAGGCGCTGGAGCACGACGAGACCGCGCTGACCGTGACCGACATGGACTGGGCGCTGTTCACGCCGGGATACACGATGGCCCGGCGCCGCCCGCTGATCGAGGACATCCCCGAGGTCGCCCGCGCACTGCGCGAGGACTCCGCCGCCGGCCCCGACGACGACTCGGCCGGCGCCGCCCTGCGGACCGAGCTCGCGGGACTCGGCAGCACCGAGCAACTCGACGTGCTCATGGACCTGGTGCGAGGTGAGGCCGTCCGTGTCGTGGCCCACGCCTCGCCGGCCGACATCACACCGGAACGGCCCTTCAAGGAACTCGGCTTCGACTCGCTGACCGCGATGGAGCTGCGCAACCTCCTCCACACGGCCACCGGGCTGCGCCTGCCCGCCACCCTGGTCTTCGACTACCCCAACCCGCGACAGCTCGCCGCCCACCTGCGCGACGAACTCGTCGGCGCCGGTGCCGACCCCGTGCGGGCCGATCTCGTCGTACGCACGACGTCCGACGAACCGCTGGCAGTCGTCGGCATGGCGTGCCGCTACTCGGGCGGAGTGGCCTCCCCGGAAGACCTGTGGCAGGTGATGGCCGAGAACAGGGAGGGGCTGTCCGACTTCCCGTCCTACCGAGGCTGGGACCGGTGGAACCTCGCCAGCCTCCGCCCCGCCGGCTTTCTGCACGAGGCGGGCGACTTCGACGCCGGCTTCTTCGGGATCTCGCCGCGTGAGGCGGTGACCATGGACCCGCAGCAGCGGCTGCTGCTGGAGATCGCCTGGGAGGCCGTCGAGCGGACCGGCATCGACCCCAAGTCGCTGCGCGGCAGTGACACCGGAGTCTTCGTCGGCGGCACGGCCGTCGAGTACGGCGCACTGCTGATGAACTCGCCCGCCAGCCAGGGCTACGCCGTCACCAGCTCCTCCGGCAGTGTGATGTCGGGCCGGGTCTCCTACACCCTGGGCCTGGAAGGGCCCGCCGTCAGCGTGGACACGGCGTGCTCGTCCTCGCTGGTCGCCCTGCACCTCGCCGCCCAGGCGCTGCGCGGCGGCGAGTGCGGTCTCGCGCTGACCGGCGGCGTCGGTCTGATGGCCACGCCCGGCGCGTTCGCCGAGTTCGACACGCTCGGCGGACTGTCGGCCGACGGCCGCACCAAGGCCTTCGCGGCCGCCGCGGACGGCATCGGCTGGGGCGAGGGCGTCGGCATGATCGTCCTGGAACGGCTGTCTGACGCCCGTCGCAACGGGCACGAGGTGCTGGCCGTGATCCGCGGTTCGGCGATCAACCAGGACGGCGCGTCGAACGGCCTGAGCGCCCCGAACGGCCCTTCGCAGCAGCGGGTGATCCGGCAGGCGGTCGCCAACGCCGGCCTGACCCTCGCCGACGTCGACATGGTCGAGGCGCACGGCACCGGCACCACCCTCGGCGACCCGATCGAGGCGCAGGCACTGCTCAACACCTACGGCCAGGAACGTCCGGCCGACCGGCCCCTGTGGCTGGGCTCCGTCAAGTCCAACATCGGGCACACGGGCGCGGCCGCCGGCGTCGCGGGCGTCATCAAGTCCGTACTCGCGCTGCGCAACGGCGTACTGCCCAAGACCCTGAACGTGGACGAGCCGACGCCCAAGGTCGACTGGTCCGCGGGCGCGGTGGAACTCCTGACCGAGGCACGGGAGTGGCCGCAGACGGAACGCCCCCGGCGAGCGGGCGTGTCCTCGTTCGGGATCAGCGGCACCAACGCCCACGTGATCATCGAAGAGGCGCCCGCGCCCGAGGAAACCCCCGCCCGGCCCGACACCGACCGCCCGACGGCACCCGCACTCACGACACCGGTCGTCCCGTGGGTGATCTCCGGCCGCTCGAACGCGGCCCTGCGCGGCCAGGCCGAGCGCCTGTCCGGCCTGGTGCAGCGCGACCCCGGCCTCGATCTCACCGACGTGGCGTTCTCCCTGGCGACCACGCGGGCCGGCCTGGAACACCGAGCCGTGGTGCTCGGCCGCGACGCGCCGGGCGTGCTCGACGGTCTGCGCGGGCTCACGGCACAGGGCTCGGCCCCCGGCGTCGTCTCCGGCGCCGCCACCGCCGACAGCCGTGCTGTCTTCGTCTTCCCCGGTCAGGGGTCGCAGTGGGTGGGGATGGGGCGTGAGTTGTGGGACGTCTCGCCGGTGTTCGGGGAGTCGATGGTGGCGTGTGAGCGTGCGCTGTCGCCGCATGTGGGGTGGTCGTTGCGGGATGTGGTGTTCCGGGACGGGGCGGATCCGTTGTGGTCTCGGGTGGATGTCGTCCAGCCGGTGTTGTGGGCGGTGATGGTGTCGCTGGCGGCGGTGTGGCGGTCGTTCGGTGTGGAGCCGGCGGCGGTGGTGGGTCATTCGCAGGGTGAGGTGGCGGCTGCGTGCGTGGCCGGCGGGCTGTCCCTCGAAGACGGTGCGCGGGTGGTGGCGGTGCGGTCGCGTCTGGTGTTGGAGAAGTTGTCCGGCAGGGGCGGGATGGTGTCGGTGGCGCTTCCGGTCGCGGAGGCGGAGGAGCGGCTGGCGCGCTTCGGCGGGCGTGTCGGGATCGCCGCGGTCAACGGGCCTACGTCAGTAGTGGTGTCGGGTGAGCCGGACGCGTTGGACGAGCTGCTCGCCGGGTGCGAGTCGGACGGGGTGCGGGCGCGTCGCATCGCCGTCGACTACGCCTCGCACTCCGCGCAGGTCGACGCGCTCAACGACGACCTTCTCGCCGAACTGGCCGACATCCGGCCGGTGTCGTCGTCGGTGGCGTTCTACTCGACGGTGTCGGGTGAGCGGTTGGACACCGCCGGTCTGGACGCTGGGTACTGGGTGCGGAACCTGCGTGAGCGGGTGCTGTTCGAGCCGGTGATCCGGACGCTGGTGGACCGGGGCAGTGCGGTCTTCGTGGAGTCGAGTCCGCACCCGGTCCTCGCGATGGCGATCCAGGAGTCGCTGGAGAGCGTGGGCGGCTCTGTGGTGGGGTCGTTGCGGCGGGAGGACGGTGGTGCGGAGCGCTTCCTGACCTCGCTGGCGGAGGCGTATGTCGCGGGTGCGCCGGTGGACTGGTCGGTGCTGTATGCGGGGAGCGGTGCGCGGCGGGTGGATCTGCCGACGTACGCCTTCCAGCACCAGCGCTACTGGCTCGAAGGTGTCTCCGTCGGAGGTGAGATCCAGGACGCGACGGCGGACGACACCGAGGCCGCGTTCTGGGACGCCGTGGAGCGCGAGGACCTGTCCGATCTCGCCGGAGTGCTCGACGTCTCCGATGCCGGCGCTGCGGCAGAGGCCTGGCTGCCCACGCTGTCGGCCTGGCGCAAGGGCCGTCGCAAGCAGATGACACTCGACTCGTGGCGCTACCGCACCACTTGGCGCGCGAACGCCCTGCGCCCCGGCACCCGCTTGTCGGGGACGTGGCTGGTGGTGAGCCCTGGTGGTGGCGCGCCGGTCGACGAGGTTCGGGGGGCGCTGGAAGCGGCCGGTGCGGAGGTGTCCGTGCGGGAGGATCTCGACGGTGCGGCACTCGCCGACCTGTCGGGTGTGGTGTCGCTGCTGGCCTGGGACGAAGAGTCCGCGGTGCGGTCGACGCTGCGGCTGGTGCAGGCCCATGGCGACAGTGCGGTGCCGCTGTGGGTGCTGACACGGGGCGCTGCCGCGGTGCATGAGGGCGATCCGGTGTCCGCGGTGCAGACGCAGGTCTGGGCGCTGGGTCAGATCGCCGGGCTGGAGCAGCCTGGTGGCTGGGGCGGTCTGGTGGACGTTCCCGAGGCGTGGGACGAGCGGGTGGCGTCCTCGCTGGCCGGCGTGCTGGCCGCCGCCGCCGACGAGGACCAGGTCGCCGTTCGGTCGTCGGGTGTGTACGGGCGTCGGCTGGTCCGTGCCCCACTGGGCGCGAACGCGGCGCCGGTACGGGAGTGGAACCCGCGGGGAACCGTCCTGGTCACGGGTGCCACGGGCGGCGTCGGCGGGCAGGTGGCGCGCTGGCTGGCCGAGGAGGGCGCCGAGCGTCTGCTGCTGGTCAGCCGGAGCGGCGGGAATGCCGAACTCGCGGAAGAACTGCGCGGGTTGGGCGCTGAGGTCGCCGTCGCCGCGTGTGACGTGACCGACCGGGCGGCGCTCGCGGAACTGCTCGCCGGGATCCCGGCCGAGCATCCCCTCAGCGCGGTCTTCCACACTGCCGGGATCGCCGTCCACGGCCCCTTGGCCGAACTCGACGCGGCCGGTCTCGAGGACCAGATGGGGGCCCGTGTTCTGGGGGCGCGTCACCTGGACGACCTGACGTCCGGTCTGTCGCTGGACGCGTTCGTGGTGTTCTCCACGGGCGCTGCGGTGTGGGGGAGTGCGGGCAACGGTGCGAACGCGGCTGCGGGCGGCTATCTGGAGGGTCTGATCCGGGAGCGTCGGGCGCGTGGCCTGACGGGTTCGTCGGTGTCGTGGGGTGGCTGGAAGGGCACCGCGATGGCGGCTGACGGGAACGCTGAGCAGTTGGCGCGTCGTGGTGTGGGTCTGCTGGAGCCGGAGTCGGCCGTTCGGGCGTTGCGGCAGGCGCTGGAGCAGGACGAGGTGTCGGTGACGGTGGCCGACCTGGACTGGGCGCTGTTCACGCCGGGATACACGATGGCCCGTCGTCGCCCGCTGATCGAGGACATCCCCGAAGTCGCCCGGATCCTGCGCGAGGCCGACACCCTCGGGGACGCTCCGGAGGCCGCGGCCGAGGCCGGTGCCGATCTGCGCGGCCGACTGGCCGGGTTGGCGGAGTCGGAGCAGCAGGCGTTGCTGCTGGGTCTGGTGCGCGGTGAGGCCGCGCAGGTGCTGGCCCACGGGTCGACGGCGGAGATCACGCCGGGCAGGGCGTTCAAGGAGCTGGGCTTCGACTCGCTGACCGCGATGGAGCTGCGCAACCGGCTGTCGAAGGCCACCGGTCTGCGACTGCCCGCGACCCTCGTCTTCGACCACCCCAACCCCCAGCGCATCACCGATCTCCTGCTCACGGAGCTCGCGCAGGAGGGCCGCCTGCCGGGGATCGCCGACGTTCTCGACATCAGGCGGGAGCTGACCCGGATCAGCGAGGCGCTCGACAGCGTCGCACCGGATCCGCAGGCCCGCGAGGACATCGCCGACCACCTTCGCGACCTCATCGCCCAGCTCAGCACCGCTGAGAAGGACGGCGCCACCGATCTCGAAGCCGCCACGGACGACGAGATCTTCGACTTCATCGACCGCGACCTAGGCGTGTCCTGAACAGGCTGAACAGGTATCTGCCGGGCTTTCAACTGCTCCAGAGTGGGGTTTCACGATGACCGAGGACAAACTCCGTACCTATCTGCGCAGGGTCACGGCCGAACTGCAGCAGACCCGTCAGCAGCTCAAGGACAGCCAGGACCGGGCGCGCGAACCACTCGCCATCGTGGGCATGGCCTGCCGGCTGCCCGGCGGGGTCGACTCGCCGGAGCAGCTGTGGCAGATGGTGGTGGACGGCGCCGACGGAGTCAGCGGCTTCCCCGACGACCGGGGCTGGGACCTCTCCTCGCTCTTCGACAGCGACCCCGACCGGCCGGGCACGACGTACACCCGAGAGGGCGCGTTCCTGGACGGGGCGGGCGACTTCGACGCCGGCTTCTTCGGGATCTCACCCCGTGAGGCCCTGACCATGGACCCCCAGCAGCGGCTGCTGCTGGAGACCTCGTGGGAGGCGCTGGAACGGGCCGGGATCGACCCGCACTCGCTACAGGGCAGCCGGACCGGCGTCTTCGTCGGCGGCACGGCCATCGAGCACACCGTCAAGCTGATGAACTCGCCGACCGACCAGGGATACGCCATCACCGGCGGCTCGGCGAGCATCATGTCCGGCCGCGTCTCCTACGTCCTGGGCCTGGAGGGCCCCGCCGTCACGATCGACACCGCCTGCTCCTCCTCCCTCGTCGCGCTGCACTCCGCCGCACAGTCACTCCGGCAGGGCGACTGCTCACTGGCGCTGGCCGGCGGCGTCGCCGTGATGGCCACCTCGTCCGCCTTCGTGACCTTCGCCCGGCAGCGCGGCCTGGCGGCGGACGGCCGCTGCAAGGCCTTCTCCGACGACGCCGACGGCATCGGCTGGGGCGAGGGCGTCGCCGTCGTCCTCCTGGAACGCCTCGCCGACGCGCGCCGCAACGACCACCCGGTCCTCGCGGTGATCCGCGGCTCGGCGGTGAACCAGGACGGTGCGTCGAACGGTCTGAGCGCGCCGAACGGTCCGGCGCAGCAGCGGGTGATCCGGCAGGCGGTCGCCAACGCGGGGCTGAGCCTCGCGGACGTCGACATGGTCGAGGCGCACGGCACGGGCACGACCCTCGGCGACCCGATCGAGGCGCAGGCCCTGCTCAACACCTACGGCCAGGACCGGCACGACGGCCGACCGCTGTGGCTCGGCTCGCTGAAGTCGAACATCGCGCACACCCAGGCCGTCTCCGGCGTCGCCGGTGTCATCAAGAGCGTGCTGGCGCTGCAGCACGGCGTGCTGCCCAAGACGCTGCACGTGGGCAAGCCGAGCAGCCAGGTGGAGTGGTCGGCGGGCGCGGTGGAACTCCTGACGGAGGCGCGGGACTGGCCGGACACCGGACGCCCCCGGCGAGCGGGCGTGTCCTCGTTCGGCATCAGCGGCACCAACGCCCACGTGATCCTCGAACAGGCCCCGGAACCGGAGCCAGAGCCAGAGCCAGAGCCGGAGCCGCAGCCGCAGCCGGCTGGGGCGCGGCCGGACGCCGGAACAGAGCCCCCCTTCACCACCAGGCCCGTCCCGCTGCCCTGGCTGATCTCCGGCAACACCGAGGTCGCCCTGCGCGAACAGGCCGCACGGCTGCGGGCCCACCTCGACGCCCACCCCGGACTCGCGGCCGCCGACGTGGGCCACTCCCTGCTGACGAGCCGCTCCACGCTCGCCCACCGCGCGGTGCTGTTCACCGAGAAGGGCGAGGACCGGCCCGCAGCACTGACCGCCCTGGCCGACGGACTCGACGTGCCCGGCCTCGTCCGCGGTACCGGTGAGGCCGGCACGGGTGCTGTCTTCGTGTTTCCGGGTCAGGGGTCGCAGTGGGTGGGGATGGGGCGTGAGCTGTGGGATGCGTCTCCGGTGTTCGGGGCGCGGATGGAGGAGTGCGGGCGGGCGTTGAGTCCGTTTGTGGGGTGGTCGTTGCGGGATGTGGTGTTCCGGGACGGGGACGATCCGTTGTGGTCTCGGGTGGATGTCGTGCAGCCGGTGTTGTGGGCGGTGATGGTGTCGTTGGCTGCGGTGTGGCGGTCGTTCGGTGTGGAGCCGGCGGCGGTGGTGGGTCATTCGCAGGGCGAGGTGGCTGCGGCGTGCGTGGCGGGCGGACTGTCGCTCGAAGACGGTGCCCGGGTGGTGGCGGTGCGGTCGCGTCTGGTGCTGGAGAAGTTGTCCGGCAGGGGCGGGATGGTGTCGGTGGCGCTTCCGGTGGTGGAGGCGGAGGAGCGGCTGGCGCGGTTCGAGGGCCGGGTCGGGGTGGCGGCGGTGAACGGGCCGTCGTCGGTGGTGGTGTCGGGTGAGCCGGAGGCGTTGGACGAGCTGCTGGCCGGGTGTGAGTCGGACGGGGTGCGGGCGCGTCGTATCGCCGTCGACTACGCCTCGCACTCCGCGCAGGTCGACGCCCTCAACGACGACCTCCTCGCCGAACTGGCGGACATCCGGCCGCAGTCGTCGTCCGTGGCCTTCTATTCGACGGTGTCGGGTGAGCGGTTGGACACCGCCGGTCTGGACGCTGGGTACTGGGTGCGGAATCTGCGTGAGCGGGTGCTGTTCGAGCCGGTGATCCGGATGCTCGCCGAACAGGAGCACCAGGTCTTCGTCGAGTCCAGCCCGCACCCGGTCCTGGCGATGGCGATCCAGGAGACGCTGGAGAACGCGTCCGGCGCTGGAGCTGCCGTGGGTTCGTTGCGGCGTGACGACGGCGGTGTGACGCGTCTTCTGACGTCGCTGGCGGAGGCCTATGTCGCGGGTGCTGCGGTGGACTGGTCGCTGTTGTACGCGGGCAGTGGTGCGCGGCGGGTGGATCTGCCGACGTACGCCTTCCAGCACCAGCACTACTGGATCGAGGACACGATGGTGCCCCCCGGCGCGGAGGGTGCCGTCGATCCGGTGGACGCGGCGTTCTGGGGTGCGGTGGAGCGGGTGGACGCCGAGGGTGTCGCGGCGCTTGTGGACGGTTCGGCGCCGGGTGTGTGGGAGCCGGTGGTGCCGGCGTTGTCGGCTTGGCGTCGGGGGCGTCAGGAGCGGTCGGTGCTGGACTCGTGGCGTTATCGGACGGTGTGGCGTTCGGTGACGGTCCCTTCGGCCGGGCGGTTGTCGGGGACGTGGCTGGTGGTGAGCCCTGGTGGTGGCGCGCCCGTCGACGAGGTCCGGGGGGCGCTGGAGGCGGCCGGTGCGGAGGTGTTCGTGCGGGAGGGTCTCGACGGTGCGGCGCTCGCCGACGTGTCGGGTGTGGTGTCGCTGCTGGCCTGGGACGAAGAGGCCGCTCTGGAGTCGACGCTGCGTCTGGTGCAGGCGCATGGGGAGAGCGCGGTGCCGCTGTGGGTGCTGACGCGGGGTGCTGCCGCCGTGAGCGCGGACGATCCGGTGTCCGCGGTGCAGTCGCAGGTGTGGGCGCTGGGTCAGGTGGTCGGGCTGGAGCAGCCGGGCGGCTGGGGCGGTCTGGTGGACGTTCCCGAGGTGTGGGACGGGCGGGTGGCGTCCTCGCTGGTCAACGTATTGGCGGCCGGTGAGGGCGAGGACCAGGTCGCCGTGCGCTCGTCGGGTGTGTACGGGCGTCGGCTGGTCCGTGCCCCGCTCGGCGCGAACCCGACGCCGCAGCGTCAGTGGAAGCCGTCGGGCACAGCGCTGATCACCGGTGGCACCGGCGGCGTCGGCGGGCATCTGGCGCGCTGGCTGGCCAAGGAGGGCGTCGAGCGTCTGCTGCTGGTCAGCCGCAGTGGTGAGCAGGCCGAGGGCGCGGTCGAACTGGCCGAGGAACTCCGGGGACTGGGCGCGGAAGTCACCGTCGCCGCCTGTGACGTGACCGACCGGTCGGCGCTCGCGGGGCTCCTCGCCGAGCACCCCGTCACCGCCGTCTTCCACACCGCGGGTGTGTCCGGTTACGCGGAACTCGGCGCGGCCACCCCCGAGCACTACGACAAGGTGCTGTCGGCCAAGACCCTCGGCGCCCGTCACCTGGACGATCTCACCGCCGAACTCGGCCTGGAACTCGACGCGTTCGTCCTCTTCTCCTCCGGCGCCGCGGTATGGGGCAGCGCCGGAACCAGCGCCTACGCGGCGGCGAACGCGTACCTGGACGGTCTCGCCCGGGAGCGCCGGGCGCGTGGGCTGGTGGCGACGTCGGTGTCATGGGGTGGCTGGAAGGACACCGGCATGGCGACCGACGGGACCGCGGAACAGCTGGAGCGCCGCGGGGTCCGGCAGATGGATCCGGCGCTGGCCGTCGAGGCGCTCCGGCAGGCGCTGGAGCACGACGAGACCGCGCTGACCGTGACCGACATGGACTGGGCCCGTTTCGCCCCCGGGTACACGATGGCCCGACGCCGCCCGCTGATCGAGGACATCCCCGAAGTCGCCCGTGTGCTCGACGAGGACGGCACCGACCCCGCGGACGACGAGACGGTCGGCGACTCCGTCCTGCGGCAGTCCCTGGCCGCACTCACCGCGCCCGAGCAGCACGACCGGCTCCTCGAACTGGTCCGCACGGAAGCGGCGACCGTACTCACCCACTCGACGACGGACGACATCACGGCCGGCAAGCCGTTCCGCGACCTGGGATTCGACTCCCTGACCGCGATGGAGCTGCGCAACCGGCTCAACGCCGTCACCGGCCTGCGCCTGCCCGCCACCATCGTCTTCGACTACCCCACCGCGCACCGGCTCGCCGGACACCTGCACGAGAAGCTCTTCGACAGCGGCGCCGAAGTGGCGCTGCCGGAGCTCCGGGCCACGGACGACGACCCGATCGTGATCGTGGGCATGGCCTGCCGCTTCCCCGGCGGGGTACGCGGCCCCGAGGACCTGTGGCGGCTGCTCGTCGAGGGTCGCGACGAGATGACGGGCTTCCCCGCCGACCGTGGCTGGCACGGACTGGCGATGAACGCCTTCATCGAGGAGTCCGGCGGAGCCCGGCAGGGCGCCTTCCTGGCGGAGGCGGGCGAGTTCGACGCGGCGTTCTTCGGGATCTCGCCGCGTGAGGCGCTGGCGATGGATCCGCAGCAGCGGCTGCTTCTCGAGACCTCGTGGGAGGCGCTGGAACGCGCCGGCTACGACCCCGTCGCCCTGCGCGGCAGCCGCACCGGCGTCTTCGTCGGCGGCACACCGCAGGAATACACCACGGTGCTCATGAACTCGGCCGAGGCGGGCGGCGGCTACGCGCTCACCGGCGCCTCGGGCAGCGTCATGTCGGGCCGGGTCGCCTACGCGCTGGGCCTGGAGGGTCCGGCGCTGACGGTGGACACGGCGTGCTCGTCCTCGCTGGTCACACTGCATCTGGCGGCGCAGGCGCTGCGGAGCGGCGAGTGCGACCTGGCCCTCGTCGGCGGTGTGACGGTCATGGCCACACCCGGGGCCTTCGTGGAGTTCTCGCGGCAGGGCGGCCTGGCCGGAGACGGCCGCTGCAAGGCGTTCGCCGCCGGCGCGGACGGCACCGGCTGGGGCGAGGGCGTCGGGATCCTGACCGTCGCGCGGCTCTCGGACGCGGTGCGCGACGGACGTCAGGTACTGGCCGTCCTGCGCGGGTCGGCGGTGAACTCCGACGGTGCCTCGAACGGCCTGACCGCGCCGAACGGCCCGTCGCAGCAACGCGTCATCCGACAGGCGCTGGCCTCGGCCGGCCTGTCGGCGTCCGACATCGACATGGTCGAGGCGCACGGCACGGGGACCGCCCTGGGCGACCCGATCGAGGCGCAGGCGCTGCTGGCGACCTACGGCCAGGACCGCCCCGCCGACCGCCCGCTGTGGCTCGGCTCGGTGAAGTCCAACATCGGACACACGCAGTACGCCGCGGGTGTGGCGGGTGTGATCAAGTCGGTGCTGGCGATGCGGCACGGGGTGCTGCCGCAGACGCTGCATGTGGACGAGCCGACGTCCGAGGTGGACTGGTCGGCGGGTGCGGTGGAGCTGCTGACGGAGGCGCGGGAGTGGCCGCAGGGGGACCGTCCGCGTCGGGCGGGCGTGTCCTCGTTCGGGATCAGCGGGACCAACGCGCACGTGATCCTGGAGCAGGCGCCGGAGGTCGTGCAGGAGCAGGAGCAGGAGTCGGCACCGGGTGAGGGTTCCGGGCTGGTGCCCTGGCCCCTGTCCGCGCGATCGGCGGAGGCGCTGCGGGAGCAGGCGGAGCGGCTGGCCGGGCATCTGCGCACGCACGACCTGCGTCCGGTGGACGTGGGCTTCTCGTTGGCCACCTCGCGTGCGGGGCTGGAGCACCGGGCGGTCCTCGTCGGGCGTGAACAGGCCGACTTCCTGGGCCAGTTGGAGGTGCTGTCCGGGGGCGGGGTGGTCGGTGAGGGTGGGACGGCGTTCCTGTTCTCGGGTCAGGGTTCTCAACGTCTCGGTATGGGCCGGGAGTTGTACGAGGCGTTTCCGGTGTTCGCGGCTGCTTTCGATGAGGTGTGCGGGCGGCTGGATGTGTTGTTGGAGCGTCCGGTGAGGGAGGTCGTCTTCTCGGACGGGGAGGCGTTGGACCGGACGGTGTTCACGCAGGCGGGTCTGTTTGCGCTGGAGGTGGCGCTGTTCGAGCTGGTGGGTTCGTGGGGTGTGCGGGCGGACGTCCTGCTCGGGCATTCGATCGGCGAGCTGACGGCCGCGTATGTGGCGGGTGTGTGGTCGTTGGCGGATGCGTGCCGGATCGTGGCGGCCCGGGGCCGGTTGATGCAGGCGCTGCCTGCCGGGGGCGCGATGGTCGCCGTCCAGGCGGCGGAGGACGAGCTGCCGGAGTTGCCGGTGGGTGTGTCGGTGGCGGCGGTGAACGGTCCGCGTTCGCTGGTGCTGTCCGGTGACGAGGAGCCGGTGCTGGCCCTCGCGCAGACGCTCTCCGGCCAGGGGCGGCGGACGAAGCGGCTGGCGGTGAGCCATGCGTTCCATTCGGCGCGGATGGAGCCGATGCTGGCGGAGTTCGCCGAGGTGTTGGCCTCGGTGGAGTTCCGTGCGCCGCGTGTTCCGGTGGTGTCGAACCTGTCCGGGCGGATCGCGGGCGAGGAACTGACCACCCCCGAGTACTGGGTGCGGCACGTCCGGGAGTCGGTGCGTTTCGCGGATGGTGTGGTGGCGGTGCTGGGGCGGGGTGTGGACAAGTTCCTGGAGTTGGGTCCGGGCGGTGCGTTGACCGCGATGGCCGAGGAGAGCCTCGATCACACTGGGGCCGACGCCGTCTGCGTCCCCGTCCTGCATCCCGAACGTTCCGAGGCCGACTGCGCCGTCCGCGCCCTCGGCCGGATGTACGCGGCCGGCGCCTCGGCCGACTGGCCCGCGCTGTTCGCCGGTACCGGCGCACGCCGGGTCCAGCTGCCGACGTACGCCTTCCAGCACAAGCGTTACTGGCTGGACTCGCTCGCGACCGGCAGCGGCGACCCCGCGAGCCTCGGGCTCACGGCCACCGGACACCCGCTGCTCGGGGCCGGGGTGCGGCTGCCCGATGCGGACGGCTTCCTGTTCACCGGCAGGCTCTCCCTCGCTGCACAGCCCTGGATCGCCCATCACGCGATGCTGGGGACCGCGCTGCTGCCCGGTACCGCGTTCGTGGAACTGGCTCTGCGCGTCGGCGGTGAGGCGGGGTGCGAGGTGATCGAGGAACTCACCCTGGAGGCCCCGCTGGTGCTGGGCGAGCAGGGCGGTCGAGCGGTCCAGGTGATGGTCGGCGGGCTCGACGAGACCGGCCGGCGGAGCATCGGCCTGTACTCGCGGCCCGACGACGCGGGCGACGACGAACCGTGGCTGCGGCACGCGACCGGCGTACTGGCCGAGCACGGGGGAGCGGAACCCGCCACGGAACCGGTCCAGGTGTGGCCGCCCGCCGGCGCCACGGAGATCGCGATCGACGACTTCTACCGGGACACGGCCGAGGCCGGATTCGCCTACGGGCCGGTCTTCCAGGGGCTGCGGGCCCTGTGGAGCAAGGACGGCGAGCTGTTCGCGGAGGTCCGGCTCCCGGACGAGGCGGGCGACACGGACAGCGGCTTCGGTGTGCACCCGGCCCTGCTGGACGCGGCCCTTCAGCCCCTCGCGCTGGGCATCCTCGGCGGTACCGCCGACCGAGAGCCCATCAAGGGCGGCATGCCCTTCGCCTGGACGGGAGTCCGGCTGCACGCCACCCATGCCGCGGTCGCCCGGGTCCATCTGGCCCCCACGGGACGCAACGAGGTGTCCGTCACCGTGACCGACGACGCCGGGCTGGCGGTCGCCACGATCGACTCACTGGCCATGCGCGACCCGGCGCTGGAGCAGTTCACCGCCTCCGCTCCGCAGCAGGACGTGCTGTTCGACGTGACATGGGCCCCGGTGTCCCTCGGATCCCACGCCGTCTCCGGGGAGTGGGCGATGCTCGGCTTCGACCCGCTGGAGATCCGCCCGCGCCTCGTCGAGGCCGGCCTCACCGGGACGCCGTACCTGGACCCGCAGTCCCTGACCGACACCGTGGCATCGGGCAGGCCCGCCCCGCCGGTGGTGGCGATGTCCTGCTTCGGCGGTGACCAGGGCGGCGTCGTCACGGCCACCCATGAGCTCGTCCGGCGGGTCCACGAGGTGCTCCGGCACTGGCTCGCCGACACCCGTCTCATGGGCTCGCAGCTGGTCCTGCTGACCCGAGACGCGGTCCCGGCCGCCGGACGGGACCGGATCGAGGACCTGGCGGCCTCGGCCGTCTGGGGCCTGGTGCGGACAGCGCAGTCCGAGCACCCGGGCCGGATCGTCCTCGTCGACCTCGACGACGACCCCGCGTCGTACCGGGCGCTCCCCCAGGCACTGGGCACCGGCGAACCACAACTCGCCCTGCGTGCGGGCGCCGCGAGCGCACCCAGGCTGGCCCGGCACACCCGCGCGCCGGAGATCTCCCCGGGCTTCGGCCCCGACGGCACCGTGCTGGTCACCGGCGGCACCGGAGCGCTCGGCGCGGTGGCAGCCCGTCATCTCGTCGCCGCACACGGCGTCCGGCACCTGGTCCTGGCCAGCCGCAGCGGGGAGAACGCCCCGGGAGCGGCCGGGCTGCTGGCCGAGCTGACCGAACTCGGCGCCGACACCACGATCGTGGCCTGCGACGTCTCCGACCGCGACGCCCTGGCCACGCTGCTGGGCGACATCCCGGCCGAGCAGCCGCTGACCGGCGTCGTGCACACCGCGGGTGTGCTGGCGGACGGCACGGTCGAATCGCTCACCCCGGACCGGTTCGACACGGTCCTGCGGGCCAAGGCCGACGCGGCGTGGCATCTGCACGAGCTGACCGCGGACACCTCGGTGCGGGAGTTCGTGCTCTTCTCCTCCGCCGCCGGCCTGCTCGGCAGCCAGGGGCAGGGCAACTACGCGGCCGCCAACGCCTTCCTGGACGCCCTCGCCGCACACCGGCGGGCAGCGGGACTGGCCGCCACCGCCCTGGCCTGGGGCTGGTGGGAGCAGCCCGGCGGGATGGGAGCGGACCTGGGCCGGGCCGAACGCGCCCGGATGGCCCGTGGCGGGCTCACCCCCTTCACCGCCGAGACCGGCATGGACGCCTTCGACCAGGCCCTCGCCGCCGGCACCGAGGCCCTGCTCGTCCCGATGCGGATGAACACCACGGCCGCTCGGGCCTCCGCCGAACAGCAGGTGCCTCCGCTGCTGCGCGGGCTGGTGCGTGCCCCGCAGCGGCGGGCCGTCCGCTCGGACGCGAGGGCCGCTTCGCAACTGCACGAGCGGCTGGCGGGAGCGACCGGGGACGAGCGGCTGGCCGTGCTGACCGAGCTGATCCGCGGCGAGGTCGCCCAGGTGCTCGGGCACAGCGGGGCCGAGGCCATTCAGGACGGCAGCGCCTTCGTCGAGCTGGGCTTCGACTCGCTCACCTCCGTCGAGCTGCGCAACCGGCTCGGCGAGCGCACCGGACTGCGGTTGGCGTCCACGGTCGTCTTCGACCACCCCACACCGATCGGGCTCGCGGCCGAGCTCAACGACCAGTTGGGCGCCGTCGGCACTGCCACCGGCGCGCCGACCGCGTCGACCGCACCGCGGGCCGAGGACCCCGACGGCGCCGACAGCACGGGCGGTGCCCAGGGCGCCGCCGCCGTCGCCGGGGACCTCGCCGTGATCAATGGGGTGGAGGCGCTCTACCGGCGCTCGATCGAACTGGGCCGGCTCGACCTCGGCCACAGCGTGCTGCGGAACTCGGTCGACCTGAGGGCGAACTTCTCCGAGCCGGACGAGATCCGCAACGGACCGACCCTCGTCCGGCTCGGTGAGGGAACACCGCACCCGAAGATCATCGGGTTCCCGTCGCAGTCGGTGTGGGCGAGCAATCAGGAACTGGTCAGCATGGCCGCGCCGTTGCGCGGCGTGCGCGACGTGTGGTCCCTGATGCTGCCGGGCTTCGTCACCGGTCAGCCGGTCGCCGTCGACGTGGACGCCGCCGCGGAGTACGCCGTACGACTCATCGAGGAGCTGGTGGGCGACGAGCCGTTCGTGCTCGCGGGACGCTCTTCGGGCGGCCGGATCGCCCATGAGGTGACGGCCAGGCTGGAGAGCCGGGGCCGGGCCCCGCAGGGTCTGGTGCTGATCGACAGCTACCTGGCCGGCTACGACGCCACCTCCTACATCGTGCCGGTCATGGAGTCGAAGGCCCTGGAGCTGGAGAAGGACTTCGGCCAGATGACGGGGACCCGGCTCACCGCGATGGCCGCGTACTTCGGAATGTTCGAGCACTGGCAGCCGAAGGAGATCGCGACCCCGACCCTGCTGGTGCGCGCCTCGGAGTGCTACGGCATCGAACCGGGCGAGGAGCAGCCCCCGGCCGAGCAGTGGCAGTCGGCCTGGCCGCTGCCCCACGACGCGATCGACGTGCCGGGCAACCACTACACGATGCTGGAGGGCAACGGAGACGTCACGGCGGCCGCCGTCCACGAGTGGCTGTCGGAGCGTGACGCGTAGGACCGCCTCGCGTCGAAGGGCCGCGCTCTCCCTGTGGGAGCGCGGCCCTTCGCGTGCGCCCGGCGACGCGGTGCGCGGCATACAGCAAACGACGCACGGCACACGACGCACAGCACGCGACGCACAGCACGCGACGCCCGGCACACGATGGCCGGCACACGACGGCGTCGGCGCGGGCGGAGGGCGAACGGCCGACGGGCCCAGCAGGTGTCGACCTGCTGGGCCCGTCGGCCGTGCCGTGCGCTGAGCGACTGTCACCAGGTGATGGGCAGGCTCTCCAGTCCGCGGATGATCGAAGCCGGCTTGAGCCGGAGTTCCGACTCGGGCACCGCGAGCCGTACCTCCGGCATCCGCTCCAGGATGGCCCGGAACGCCTCCTGGAGCTCGATACGGGCGAGCTGCGCGCCGAGGCAGTAGTGGATGCCCCCGCCGAAGGCCAGGTGGGGGTTCTGCTCGCGCCCGAGGTTCAGCCGCTCCCCGTCCTCGAACACCTCGGGGTCCCGGTTGGCGGTGGCGACCGCGGGCAGGACCACCACGCCGGCGGGCAGCACCTTGCCGTTGCTCAGCTCCACCTCCGCGGTGGTGAGCCGGGGGATGATGCCGCCGGTCGTGGTGAGCGGGACGAAGCGCAGCAGCTCGTCGATCGCCTTCGGGATCGCCTCGGGGTTGGCCCGCAGCTTGTCGAACTCCTCGGGATTGTGCAGCAGGGTCACCAGGAACATGCTGATCTGGTTGGCGGTCGTCTCATGGCCCGCGCTGAGGATGCCGATGCTCAGCGCGATGATCTCGCGCTCGGTGAGCGTGGTGTCCTCCTCGCTGACCGCGATCAGCTCGCTGATCAGGTCGTCGGCGGGCTTCTCCCGCTTGACCGCGATCAGGTCGCCGAAGTACTTCACCAGCGCGACCGTCGCCGCTTCCTTCTCCGCGACCTGCATCCAGTCGCCGAGCAGCGCGTTCGACCAGGCGTGGAACGTGTCCTGGTCGGTGGCGGGCACACCGAGGAGCTCGCAGATCACCCGGACCGGCAGCGGGACGGAGAAGCTCTTCACCAGGTCCACCGGACGCGGCAGCGTCTGCAGTTCGTCGACGAGCTCGGTCACCAGCTCGACGACCCGGGGCCGCAGCTGCTCGACCCGCCGCGCGGTGAAGGCCTTGCTGACAAGCTTGCGCAGCCGGGTGTGCTCCGGCGCGTCCATGCCGACCAGCGACTCGTTCATCAGCTTGCCGGACTCGGTCTCCGACATGGCGGCGGCCGCGGCGGCCATGACCTTGCTGCTGAACCGGGAGTCCACGAGCACTTTGCGGACATCGGCGTGCTTGGTCACCATCCAGCCGGTGATGCCGTCCGGGAACTTCACCTCCACCACGGACTCGCCGTCCCGGATGGCGGCGAGCTCCGGCGGCATCTCACAGACCGACGGCGGGTCGGGGAACGGGAACGCTATGGGTTCGGAAGGCGCTTCGGCCATGGATTGCTCTCCAGATTCGTGAGAATGAACGACGAAACGACGAGTGATGGGGTGGGCAGGCCGGCCTTCCTCGCAGGCTATGCACGAACGGCCCCTACACCCGCCCCCTACGTCGCCCCACTAGCACGCCGGGCAACCGCGTCACCGCGTCACCGCGTCACCGCGTCACCGCGTCACGGCGTCACCGCGTCACGGCGTCACCGCTCCCCGGCCTCCCTGGCCATGGCGAGCAGCGCCGCCACGTCCATGGACCTGATGTCCTCGCTGCGGTCGACCGCCTCCGGCTCCGCTCCCGTCTGCTCCCCGGTCAGCGCCAACAGCGCGTCCAGCAGGCCGTGTTCGCGCAGCCGGTGCAGCGGCACGGACAGCAGGGCCCGGCGGACGGCCGCCTCCTGCTCGTCCTCGGGCGTCGCGGCGGCCGCCGCCCCGTCCGGGGCCAGCCTGGCGACCAGCAGGGCGACCAGTTCGCCGAGCGTCGGATAGTCGAAGACGAGACTGACGGGCAGCCGCAGACCGGTGGCCGCGTTGAGCCGGTTGCGCAGTTCCACCGCGGTCAGCGAGGTGAAGCCGAGGTCGCGGAACGGCCGGTCGGTGTCCACCCGGTCCGTCGACGCATGCCCCAGCACGGCGGCGATCCGGTCGCGGACGAGCTCCAGCAGCGTCTCCTGGCGTTCGACCGGCACCATCTCCGCGAGCCGTCGCCGCAGTTGCGCCCCCGCGTCCTGGCCCTCGCTCTGCGCCGCCCGCCTCGCCGGCGCCCGGAACAGCCCGCGCAGCACCGGCGGCAGCGAGCCGGCCGCGGCCTGCGCCCGCAGCGCGGCCCCGTTCAGCCGGGCCGGGAACACGACGGGCTCGACGCTGCGCCAGCCGAGGTCGAACAGGGCGAGGCCCTCGTCCGTCGGCAGCGCGGACACCCCGCGCATCGGCGTGCCCGCCGAGGCCGCCTCGGTGAGCCCGCCGCCCATGCCCCGCTCGGTCGCCCACAGCCCCCAGCCCAGCGAGGTCGCGGCGAGCCCGTCCCGGCGCCGCTGCTGGGCCAAGGCGTCCAGGAAGGTGTTGGCGGCGGCGTAGTTGCCCTGCCCGGTGCCGCCGAGGGTGCCCGCGATCGAGGAGAACAGCACGAACGCGGACAGCTCCAGCCCCGCCGTCAGCTCGTGCAGATGCACCGCCGCGTCCACCTTGGCCCGGAACACCCGGTCGATCAGCTCCGGCCCCAGCGAGGCCAGCAGCGCGTTCTCGGCGGTGCCCGCACAGTGCACCACCGCGGTGAGCGGATGTGCGTCCGGGATCGAGTCCAGGACGGCCGCCAGGGCCGCGCGGTCCGCCGCGTCACAGGCCGCCAGCGTCACCGCGGCCCCCGACTCCTCCAGCCGGGCCACGAGTTCACCCGCGCCCTCCGCGTCCGGGCCCCGCCGACTGAGCAGCAGCAGCCGGCGCACGCCGTGCAGTTCCACCAGCCGGGCGGCGACCAGCGCCCCGAGCCCACCCGTCGCCCCGGTCACCAGCACGGTGCCCGCCGGGTCGAGCGCGTCGAGTCCCGTACCCGGCACGGTGTCCGCGACGTCCACGGCCGGCGGCCGGTGCAGCCGGGGCGCCAGCGCGACCCCGCCGCGCAGGGCGAGCTCCGCCTCCCCCGACGCGACCGCGGCCGGCACCGCCCGCCCGGACCCGGCGCTCCCGTCGGTGTCCAGCAGGACGAACCGCCCCGGATTCTCCGACTGCACCGAACGCATCAGCCCCCACAGCGGCGCGGACCCGAGCCCGGCCACCGTGTCCTGCGCGGATGTCCCCACGGCGTTCGTCGTCAGGACCGCCAGCGGCACCGCCGCCAGCCGCTCGTCCAGCTCCTCGGAGACCCACGTCCGGGCCGCGTCCAGCACCAGCTCGGCGCGTTCCCGGGTGAGCGCGGGGAGTCCCGCACCGCCCGGATCGCCGTCGGGCAGGGCGAGCACGACGAAGCCGGGCGCCGGCCCGCCCGCCGCGACCGACGCGCTCAGCGCCGCAAGATCCGGATGGCGGACGGCGCCGCTGTCGGCGTCCGCCCACTCCGGGGCCGCGCCCACCACCGCCCACCCGGCCGTCTCGACCGGCGGCAGCTGCACCGGCGTCCACGTCATCGCCAGCAGCGAGGAGTGCGCGGCGGACCGCCCGGCCGCCGCCCCGGGGTCGGCCTCGGTGAGGTCGACGGGCCGCAGCAGCAGCGAGCCGACCGACACGACCGGAGCGCCGGAGCCGTCCACGGCGTGCAGCGCGACGGCGTTCTCACCCGCGGGGGAGAGAGTCACCCGCAGTGCGGTCGCGCCGGTGGCGTGCAGCGACACCTCGTTCCACGCGAACGGACGCAGCGGACCGGTCGCGCCGTCCAGCAGACCGCCCAGGCCCACCGCGTGCAGGGCCGCGTCCAGCAGCGCCGGGTGCAACAGGTAGTCGCCCGCCGCCTCGTGCAGTTCCTGGGGCAGCGCGACCTCGGCGAAGACCTCCCGGTCACGTGACCAGGCGGCCCGCAGCCCCTGGAAGGCGGGCCCGTACGCGAACGGCCCGTCCGCCGACTGCTCGTACAGATCACCGAGTTCGATGCGCTCGGCGGCACGCGGCGGCCAGCTGCCCTTCGCCGCCTCCGGCGCGGGACCGGCCGGGCACAGGACGCCCGTGGCATGCCGGGTCCACTCGCCCGCCGCGAACCCGTCGTCCGTGCGCGCGAAGAACCCGAGCTCGCGCCGCCCGGACTCGTCCGGAGCGCTCACGGTGAGCTGGAGATCGAGACCGCCGGTCTCGGGCAGGGCGAGCGAGGCCTGCATGGTCAGTTCCTCGAGGTGCGGGCACTCGACGAGATCGCCCGCGACCACCGCCAGCTCCACGAACGCGGTCCCCGGCAGCGGAACCGTCCCCATCACCCGGTGGTCGGCCAGCCAGGGATGCTCCCGCAGCGCGAGCCGCCCGGTCAGCACCAGCCCGTCGGACTCCGCGGGCTCCACGACGGCGCCGAGCAGCGGATGCCCAGGGGAGCGCAGACCGGCGGCCGTCACATCACCGGATCCGGAGACCGGCATCCGCAACCAGTACCGCTGCCGCTGGAAGGCGTACGTCGGCAGATCGACGGCCCGGGCGCCGACGCCCTCGAACACCGCGGACCAGTCCACGGGAGCCCCCGCGACATACGCCTCGGCCAGCGAGGTCAGCAGCCGTCCGAGACCGGCGTCGTCCCGCCGCACGGAACCCGACACCTGGGCGGACACCCCGGCGCCGTCGATGATCTCCTGCACGGCCATCACGACCACCGGATGCGGACTGACCTCCAGCAGAGTCCGGTGCCCCTCGTCGAGCGTGGCCCGCACAGCCGTCTCGAAGAGGACGGTCTGCCGCATGTTCCGCAGCCAGTACCCGGCATCGAGCCCCGCCGTGTCCAACTGCTCCCCGGTCACGGTCGAATGGAACGCCACGGACGACGACTGCGGCCGGATCTCGGCCAGTTCGGCGAGGAGGTCGTCGTTGAGGGCGTCGACCTGCGCGGAGTGCGAGGCGTAGTCGACGGCGATCCGACGCGCCCGCACCCCGTCCGACTCGCACCCGGCCAGCAGCTCGTCCAGCGCCTCCGGCTCACCCGACACCACCACCGACGACGGCCCGTTCACCGCCGCCACCCCGACCCGGCCCTCGAACCGCGCCAGCCGCTCCTCCGCCTCCGTCACCGGAAGCGCCACCGACACCATCCCGCCCCTGCCGGACAGCTTCTCCAGCACCAGACGCGAACGCACCGCCACCACCCGCGCACCGTCCTCCAACGACAGCCCGCCCGCCACACACGCAGCCGCCACCTCGCCCTGCGAATGACCCACCACCGCCGCCGGCTCCACGCCGAACGACCGCCACACCGCCGCCAGCGACACCATCACCGCCCACAGCACCGGCTGGACGACATCCACCCGAGACCACAACGGATCGTCCCCGTCCCGGAACACCACATCCCGCAACGACCACCCCACATGCGGACTCAACGCCCGCCCGCACTCCTCCATCCGCGCCCCGAACACCGGCGACACATCCCACAGCTCACGCCCCATCCCCACCCACTGCGACCCCTGACCCGGAAACACGAACACCACACCACCGTCGGCAGACGCCCGCCCGCTCACCACACCCGCACCCGGCGCCCCCTCCGCCACCGACCGCAACCCCGCCAACAACTCCTCCCGGCCACCCCCCAACACCACCGCCCGCTGCTCGAACGCCGACCGCGTCCCCGCCAACGACACACCCACATCCACCGGGGTCAGTTCAGGCCGTTCCATCAGACGTTCCAGCAGCCGACGAGCCTGTGCCCGCAACGCCGTCTCACCGCGTCCGGAGACCACCCACGGCACCGGCCCGGAGAACTCGCCCCCGGACTCGCGCGGCTCGGGCTCCGGAGCCTGTTCCAGGATCAGGTGGGCGTTGGTGCCGCTGACGCCGAAGGAGGACACCGCGGCCCGGCGCGGACGTTCCGTGTCCGGCCACTCCCGCGCCTCGGTCAGCAGCCGCACCGCGCCCGAGGTCCAGTCCACGTGCGGTGTCGGCTCGTCCACGTGCAGGGTCTTCGGCATGATGCCGTGCCGCAGCGCCATGACGGTCTTGATGACGCCGCTGACTCCGGCCGCGTACTGGGTGTGGCCGATGTTGGACTTGATGGATCCCAGCCAGAGCGGCCGGTCGGCGGGGCGGTCCTGGCCGTACGTCGCCAGCAGCGCCCGTGCCTCGATCGGGTCGCCGAGCTTCGTGCCCGTGCCGTGCGCCTCGACCATGTCGACGTCGGCGGTGGCCAGGCCGGCGTTGTCCAAGGTCTGCAGGATCAGGCGGCGTTGGGCCGGACCGCTGGGCGCGGTGAGGCCGTTGCTGGCGCCGTCCTGGTTGATGCCGGTCTCCCGCACCACGGCCAGCACCTCGTGCCCGGCGCGCTGGGCGTCGGAGAGCCGCTGGAGGACCAGTACGCCGACGCCCTCGCCCCAGCCGGTGCCGTCGGCGCCGGCGGCGAACGCCTTGCAGCGGCCGTCGGAGGCCAGCCCGCCCTGCCGGGAGAACTCCGGGAACGCGCCGGGCGTCGCCAGCACCGAGACGCCGCCGGCCAGGGCCAGCGAGATCTCGTCCTTGCGCAGCGCCTGCACGGCCCAGTGCAGCGACACCAGCGACGACGAGCACGCCGTGTCCACGGTGACCGCCGGACCTTCCAGACCGAGCACGTACGCCACCCGGCCGGAGAGCACGCTGCTGGAGGTGCCGGTCAGCATGTAGCCGTCGAGCGCCTGCGGCGAGGCGCCGAGCAGCCCGGCGAAGTCCCCGCCCGTGCCGCCGAAGAACACCCCGGTGGCGCTGCCGCGCAGGGACCGCGGATCGAGACCGGCGCGCTCCAGCGCCTCCCAGGAGGTCTCCAGCAGCAGCCGTTGCTGCGGGTCGGTGGCGAGCGCCTCGCGCGGGGAGATGCCGAAGAAGTCCGCGTCGAACTCGCCCGCGCCGCGCAGGAAACCGCCCTCCAGCGTGGTCGAGGCGCCGGACTCGACGGCGTCGGTGCGGTACAGCCCGTCGAGGTCCCAGCCGCGGTCGTCGGGGAAGCCCGAGATCGCGTCCTGCCCCTCGGACACCATCCGCCACACGTCCTCCGGCGTGTCCGCGCCGCCCGGGAACCGGCAGGCCATGCCGACGATCGCGATCGGCTCGCGCGCCTTGTCCTCGACCTCGCGCAGTCGGCGCTGGAGTCCGCGTGCCTCGGTGACGGCCCGCTTGAGGTACTCGCGGTACTTCTCCTCGTCGGACATGTCGCTGCCAGCTCCTTGGTGAGGTGGGGTTCCTGGAGTCACAGGCCGAATCCCTGGTCGATCGCGTCGAAGAGGTCGTCGGTGGTCGCCGTGTCGAGGTCGGCGAGGTCGTCGCGTCCGTCCCCGGCGGCCGGTTCGGGGTCCTGCGCGCTCCACTTCGACAGCAGTCCGCGCAGCCGGCGCACGACCCGGTCGCGGTCGCCGTCGTCCGCGTCGATCGCCCCGAGGGCGGCCTCCAGGGCGTCCACCTCCGCCAGCGCGGTCTCGACGCCGGACAGTCCGGCGGGGGCCAGCTCGGTGAGCAGTTCCCCGGCGAGCGCGGTCGGCGTCGGGTGCTCGAAGACGAGGGTGGCGGGCAGCCGCAGCCCGGTGGCGGCGGCGAGCCGGTTGCGGAACTCCACCGCGGTCAGCGAGTCGAAGCCGAGCTCGCTGAAGGACTGCTCCGCCGCGACCGAGGCCGCGGAGGCGTGTCCCAGCACCACCGCGGCGTTGGAGCGCACCAGCTCCAGCAGCCGGCGATGCTGTTCGACGGTCGGCAGCCCGGTCAGCCGGGTGCGCAGTTCGGAGCCGTCGCCGCCGGCCCGCACCACCCGCCGTGCGGTGCCCTGCACCAGGCCCCGGAAGAGATGCGGCACGTCGTCCGCGCCCGCCCGCAGCGCCGACGCCGTCAGCCGGGTGATCACCTGCAACGGCACGTCGGCCCCGCAGGCCAGGTCGAACAGGGCGAGCCCCTCCGCGTCGTCCAGCGGCCGCATCCCGGCCCGCTCCATCCGCTGCACCTCGTCGTCGCTCAGGTGACCGGTCATGGCGCTGCGGGTGTTCCAGAAGCCCCAGGCGAGGGAGACGGCGGGCCGGCCGTGGGTGCGGCGGTGGTGGGCGAGGGCGTCGAGGTAGGCGTTGGCGGCGGCGTAGTTGGCCTGTCCCGCGGTGCCGAGTTGTCCGGCGGCGGAGGAGTAGAGGACGAAGGTGGTGACGGGGTGGTCGAGGGTGAGGCGGTGGAGGTGCGTCGCCGCGTCGACCTTGGGCCGCAGGACGGTGTGCAGTTGCTCGGGGGTGAGACTCGTCGCGACGGCGTCGTCGAGGGCGCCGGCCGTGTGGACGACGGTGGTGAGGGGGTGGTCTTCGGGGACGGTGTCGAGGAGTGCGGCGAGCCGGTCGGGGTCGGCGGCGTCGCAGGCGGCGACGGTGACGTGGGCCCCGGCGGCCGTGAGCTCGTCCGCGAGTTCGGCGGCGCCGGGGGCGTCCGGCCCTTGTCGGCTGGTCAGGAGCAGGTGGCTGACGCCGTGTTCGTGGACGAGGTGGCGGGCGAGGAGGGCGCCGAGGGTGCCGGTGCCGCCGGTGATGAGGGCCGTGCCGTGCGGATCGATGCCCTGCGGCACGGTGAGGACCGCCTTGCCGACCAGCTTCGCCTGGCTCAGATCCCGCATCGCCTCCCGCGCCCGGCGCAGGTCGTACGTGGTGATGGGCGGCGGTGTCAGCTTTCCGTCGCGGTACAGCGCCATCACGGCGACCAGCATCTGCTGGATCCGGTCGGGACCCGCCTCCAGCAGGTCGTACGCCTGGTAGGCCACGCCCCGATGCGCCTCGGCGACCTGCGCCGGGTCCCGCTTGTCGGTCTTGCCCATCTCCAGGAACCGTCCGCCGCGCGGCAGCAGACGCAGCCCGGCGTCCACGAACTCACCGGCCAGACAGTCCAGGACGACGTCCATCCCGCAGCCGCTGCTGGTGTCCAGGAACCGCTGCTCGAACTCCAGGGTCCGGGAGTCGGCGATGTGCGCCTCGTCCAGGCCGTACTCCCGCAGCGTCGGCCACTTGCCGAGGCTCGCGGTGCCGTAGACCTCGGCGCCCAGGTGACGGGCCAGCTGCACGGCCGCCACGCCGACGCCGCCCGCCGCCGCGTGGACGAGCACCGACTCGCCGGGCTGCACGTCCGCCAGGTCCACCAGGCCGTAGTAGGCGGTGAGATGGGTGATCGGGACGGTCGCCGCCTGTGCGTAGGACCAGCCGTCCGGCATCGGGGTCAGGAACCGGTGGTCGCACACCGCGACCGGGCCGAAGGAGTCGGAGCACAGCCCCAGCACCCGGTCGCCCGCCGCCACATTGCTCACCCCGGGGCCGGTCTCCAGCACGATGCCCGCCACGTCGCCGCCGATGCCGTTCTGCCCCTCGACCATGCCGAGGGCGACGATGACGTCCCGGAAGTTCAGCCCGACCGCGTGCACGGCGAGCCGGACCTGACCGGGCCCGAGCGGGTCCAGGACCTCGGGGCAGGGCACCAGGGCCACGTTCTCGATCGTGCCGCGGCCGGTGCTCTCCAGCCGCCACGGCGTCCGGCCGGGCGGCGGCAGCAGTGCGGGATGCGAGCGGGTGCGGGCCAGCCGGGGTGCGGTGACCGTGCCGCGGCGGATCGCGATCCGGGGCTCGGCGCAGGCGAGCGCGGCCCCGAACGTCTCCCGGGACGCGTCGAGCCCGTCCAGGTCGACCAGGGCGAACCGGTCCGGGTTCTCGGTCTGTGCCGAGGTCACCAGCCCCCAGCTCGCCGAGTTCCCCAGGTCGGTCACGTCCTCGGCGTCGCCCGCGGCGACCGCTCCCGAGGTGACGAGGACCAGCCGCGAGGAGGCGAACCGCTCGTCGGCCAGCCAGTCGCGGACGATGCCCAGCGTCGTCCCGGCCGCCGTGTGCGCATCCGCGGCCGGGTCGCCCGACGTCGCGGCGGCCAGGCAGCGGACCACGGTGTCCGGGACGGGACCGGCCGCGGCCAGCTCCGCCGGTCCGGCCGCGACCCGCAGGGCCGCGCCGGCCAGCCCGAAGGGGTCGTCGCCGACCAGGGCGTAGGGGTGAGCGGCCGGCAGGGGCAGTTCCGTCCAGTCGAGGTGGAGCAGCGCCTCCTCCAGCGCGCCGCCCGTGGGCCGGTCGAGCACGGCGGGCCTGGTCACCAGCGACCCCACCGAGACGACGGGCCGCCCGGTGTCGTCGCTGAGCAGCAGGGCGAGCTGGTCGCCCGACCCGGTGAGCCGCACCCGGGCCGAGGTCGCGCCGGTCGCGTGCAGCTGCACCCCGGTCCAGGAGAACGGCAGCCGTACGCCGCCCTCCTGGTCGCCGGCGAACGCCATGGCGTGCAGCGCGGCGTCCAGCAGGGCCGGGTGGACGCCGAAGCGGGCGGCCTCCTCGCGGGCGGACTCGGGCAGCCGGATCTCGGCGAACAGCTCCTCGCCCCGCCGCCACACCGCGTGCAGGCCCTGGAAGGCGGGCCCGTAGTGATAGCCGCCCGCGGCGAGCTCCGCGTAGACGCCGTCCGTCCCGACGGGCTCGGCCCCGGCCGGCGGCCAGGCCGTCTCGGGGGCGGGCTCCGCGGGCGCGTCCGCGCTCAGCGTGCCGGTGGCGTGCAGCGTCCAGTCGGCGTCCTCGCCGGTGCGGGAGTGCACCGTGACCGTGCAGCGGCCGGTGTCGCCGTCCGGGGTGGCCCGGACCTGCACCGTGACCTCGCCCTGGGCGCCGGTGCCCAGCAACAGCGGTGCCTGGAGGGTCAGTTCGTCCAGCTGCGGGCGGTCCAGCAGATCGCCCGCCCGGATCGCCAGGTCGACGAAGGCCGTGCCGGGCAGCAGCACCTGGCCGGAGACGGCATGGTCGAGCAGCCAGGGCTGGGTGCGCCCGGACAGCCGTCCGGTGAGCAGCACGCCCTCGCCGCCCGCCAGCGCCACGGCCGCGCCCAGCAGCGGATGGTCCGCCGCCTGGAGCCCGGTCGCGGTCAGATCACCGGCGCCCGGTAGGGACTCCAGCCAGAACCGGCGCCGCTGGAAGGCATAGGTCGGCAGCTCGACCCGGCGGGCGCCGGTCCCGGCGAACACCGCCGCCCAGTCCACCTCGACGCCCAGCACGCCGAGTTCGGCCACCGAGGTCAGGAAGCGACGGGTGCCGCCGTCGTCCCGGCGCAGCGAACCCACCGCGGCGCCGGTCCGGTCCGCGGCGTCGATGCTGTCCTGCACCGACGGCACCAGCACCGGATGCGGGCTGATCTCCGCGAACACCGAGAAGCCCTGGTCGAGCGCGGCGCGCGTCGCCGCCTCGAACTCCACGGTGTGGCGCAGGTTCTGGTACCAGTAGCCGCCGTCCAGCTTCGCGGTGTCCAGCGGGGCGCCGGTGAGGGTGGAGAAGAACGGGATGGCCGACGAACGCGGGGCGATCCCCGCCAGCTCGCCCGCCAGCGTCTCCTCGATCTCCGCGACCTGGGCGGTGTGCGAGGCGTAGTCCACCGGAATCCGGCGGGCCCGGACCCCGTCCTCGGCGCAGCGGGCGAGCAGTTCGTCCAGGGCGGCCGGCTCACCGGCCACCACCGTGCTGGCCGGCCCGTTGACCGAGGCCACCGAGATCCGCCCCGACCACCCGGCGATCAGCTCCCGGGCCGCCGCGGCCGGCAGCGCCACCGACACCATCCCGCCGCGCCCGGCCAGCGTCTCGCCGATCGCCCGGGCGCGCAGCGCCACCACCCGGGCGCCGTCGCCCAGCTCCAGCGCCCCGCAGACGCAGGCGGCGGCGATCTCGCCCTGCGAGTGCCCGAGCACGGCGTCCGGCTCCACGCCGTACGCCCGCCACAGCGCCGCCAGCGACACCATCACCGCCCACAGCGCGGGCTGCACCACGTCCACCCGGTCCCACGGCGGCGTGCCCGGCTCCTGCCGCAGCACAGCCGACAACGACCAGTCGACGTACGGGCTCAGCGCCTCCTCGCACTCCGCCAGCCGGGCCCGGAACGCCGGTTCGCAGGCCAGCAGTTCCGCGGCCATCCCCGCCCACTGCGCGCCCTGCCCGGGGAACACGAACACCACCCGGCCGTCGCCGACCCGGGCGCCCTCGATCACGCCCGGGGGCAGCGCCGCGTCCGGCTCGGTCGCCCGGCGCGCCAACGCGGCCGTCCCGGCGAGCAGTTCGGACCGGTCGCCGCCCAGCACCACCGCGCGATACGGCAGCCGGGCCCGGCCCGTCAGGGTGTGGCCGACGTCCACCGGCGACAGCTCCGCAGCCGCCGTCAGCCGGGCGACGAGCCGCTCGGCCTGCCCGTACAGCGCGGCCGGCTCCTGCGCGCTGAGCACCCACGGCACGACCCCGCCGACGACCGGCCGGGCAGGCTCGGTCGCACGGTCCGGCTCGTCGGCCGTCGGCTGTTCGAGGATGATGTGGGCGTTGGTGCCGCTGATGCCGAACGACGACACCCCGGACCGCCGCGGCCGACCAACCTGCGGCCACGCCCGCTCCTCGGTGAGCAGCTCCACCGCGCCGGACGACCAGTCGACCTGCGGGGACGGCCGGTCCACGTGCAGCGTCCGCGGCAGCACGCCGTGGCGCATCGCCATGACCATCTTGATGATCCCGGCGACACCGGCCGCGGCCTGCGTGTGCCCCATGTTGGACTTCACCGACCCCAGCCACAGCGGGTCGCCGTCCGTCCGCTCCCTGCCGTAGGTGGCCAGCAGGGCCTGCGCCTCGATCGGGTCGCCCAGCGTGGTCCCGGTGCCGTGCGCCTCCACCGCGTCGACGTCGCCGCCGCCCAACCCGGCCACCGCCAGGGCCTGTTCGATCACCCGCTGCTGGGCGGGACCGTTGGGCGCGGTCAGCCCGTTGGAGGCGCCGTCCTGGTTGACGGCGGAGCCGCGCACGACCGCCAGCACGGGATGCCCGTTGCGGCGCGCGTCGGCCAGCCGCTCCACCAGCAGCATTCCGGCGCCCTCGCCCCAGCCGGTGCCGTCCGCGCCCTCGGCGAAGGACCGGCAGCGGCCGTCGGGCGACAGCCCGCCCTGCCGGGACAGCTCCACGAACACCCCGGGCGTCGCCATCACGGTGACGCCCCCGGCCAGCGCCAGATCGCACTCACCGCTGCGCAGCGCCTGCGCCGCCAGATGCAGGGCCACCAGGGACGACGAGCACGCCGTGTCCAGCGTGACCGCGGGCCCCTCCAGACCCAGCGTGAACGCCACCCGCCCCGAGGCGACACTGCCCGCCGACCCGGTGCCGATGAACCCCTCGACCTCGTCGGGCAGCACGCCCGGACCGGTGCCGTAGTCGTGGTACATCATCCCGGCGAACACCCCGGTCCGGCTGCCCCGCACCGCACGCGGATCGATCCCGGCCCGCTCCAACGCCTCCCACGACGTCTCCAGCAGCAACCGCTGCTGCGGGTCCATCGCCAGCGCCTCGCGCGGCGAGATCCCGAAGAACTCCGCGTCGAACTCCGCCGCGTCGTACAGGAACCCGCCCTCGCGCACATACGACGTCCCCGGCCGGGTCAGCTCCGGGTCGTAGAGCCGCTCCACGTCCCAGCCGCGGTCCTCGGGCATGCCGGCGATCGCGTCCCGCCCGGCGGCGACCAGCTCCCACAGCTCCTCGGGCGAGGTCACCCCGCCCGGGTAGCGGCACGCCATGCCGACGATGGCGATCGGCTCGCCCGCGTCCACGGCGACCGAGGGCCGGGGGGACTCCGGCAGCCGTCGCCCTGTGCCGGTCAGCTCGCCGAGCAGGAAGTCCACCACGGCCGACGGCGTCGGATGGTCGAACACGAGGGTCGCGGGCAGCCGGAGGCCGGTCGCCGCGCCCACCCCGTTGCGCAGCTCGATCGCGGCCAGCGAGTCGAAGCCCAGCTCCCGGAAGGTCCGCCGCGCGTCCAGCCCGTCGGGGCTCGCATGCCCGAGCGCCCCGGCCGCCTGCGTCCGTACGAGATCCAGCAGCAGCCGCCCGAGCTCCGCCTCCGACAGCCCCGCGCCGAACTCCCGCCCGGCGCCCGCCGCCCGGCGCACCGGGGCCCGCACCAGCCCCCGCAGCAGCGGCGGCAGCGTGCCCGCCGCGGCCTGGGCGCGCAGCGCCCCGAGCTCCAACGGCAGCGGCACGGCGACCGGCGCGTCCAGCGCGACCGCCGCGTCGAACAGGGCGAGCCCCTGCTCCTCGGAGATCGCCACCACCCCGGCCCCGGCCGCCCGACGCATCGTCTGCCCGTCGTCGGTGAGGTGTCCGGTCATGGCGCTGCGCGTGCTCCACAAGCCCCAGGCGAGAGAGACGGCGGGGTGTCCGTGGGTGCGGCGGTGGTGGGCGAGGGCGTCGAGGTAGGCGTTGGCGGCCGCGTAGTTGGCCTGTCCCGCCGTGCCGAGTTGTCCGGCGGCGGAGGAGTAGAGGACGAAGGCGCTGATCGGGTGGTCGAGGGTGAGGCGGTGGAGGTGGGCGGCGGCGTCGAGTTTGGGCCGCAGGACGGCGTGCAGCTGGCCGGGGGTGAGGTTGTCGGTGGTGGCGTCGTCGAGGAGACCGGCGGTGTGGACGACCGTGGTGAGGGGGCGGTCGTCCGGGACGGTGTCGAGGAGCGCGGCGAGCCGGTCGCGGTCGCCGACGTCGCAGGCGGCCACGGTGACGTGGGCTCCGGCGGCGGTGAGTTCTTCGACGAGTTCGGTGGCGCCGGGGGAGTCGGGGCCGCGTCGGCTGGTCAGCAGCAGGTGGTTGACGCCGTGTTCGTGGACGAGGTGGCGGGCGAGGAGGGCGCCGAGGGCGCCGGTGCCGCCGGTGATGAGGGCGGTGCCGTGCGGATCGATCCCCCGCGTCGACCGAGGCGTCCCGGCGGCCCGGATCAGCCGCGGCGCCATGGCCCGGCCGTCCCGCACCGCCAGCCGGGGCTCGTCCGCCCCGACCGCCGCCCCGACCGCCGAGCGGACCGCGGCCAGGGAGGCGGCTGTCCCGTCGAGGTCCACGAGCCCGATCCGTCCGGGATGCTCGGTCACCGCAGAGCTCAACAGCCCCCACACGGCGGCCTGCACCGGATCCGCGGCGGACCCCTCGGCCACGGCCGCGGCGTTCCGGGTCACCACGATCAGCCGCGCGCCGCCGAGCCGTTCGTCGGCCAGCCAGGCCTGCAACAGCTCCAGCGCCCGCTCGACGGCCTCATGCGCGGCGTCGACGTCCGCGTCGACTCCGGCGTCGACTCCGGCGTCGGCGGAGCCGTCGGACATCCCGACCGTGGCGGCGACGAAGTCGGGAGCCTCCGCACCCTCCGCGACCGCCGCCGCCAGCCCTGCCAGGTCGGCGTGGACCTCGGCGTCGGGCAGGCCGGCCAGCGGTCCCGGGCCCAGCACGGCCCAGCGTCCCGTCGTTCCGGCGCCGTCGACCGGCACCCAGGACGGCAGGAGCAGCGCGCCCCCGGCGGCGTCCGGCGCCGCGACCGCACCGGCCGGGCGGACCGCCAGCGACTCCACCGTGGCCACGGGACGGCCGGCGGCGTCGGCGAAGAGCAGCGCGAGGGTGTCGGAGCCGGTCGGGGTCAGCCGGACACGCAGGACGGAGGCCCCGGCCGCGTGCAGCGACACCCCGCGCCAGGCGAACGGAAGCCGGGCGCGCTGTTCCCGGCCGAACTCGCCCGGCACGAACGCCGACGCGTGCAGCGCGGCGTCCGCGAGGGCCGGATGCAGCCCGAACTCCCCGGCCTCACCGGCGACTTCCTCCGGCAGCCGGACCTCGGCGTACACCTCCTCGCCGTGCCGCCACACCGCGTGCAGCCCCTGGAACGCCGGCCCGTAGTGGACCCCGGCCGCCGCGAAGTCCGCGTAGCAGCCGGCGATGTCCAGCTCCTCGGCCCCCGCGGGCGGCCAGACCGTCAGCTCCTCCAGGGGCGGCGGGCCCGCCGTGGTGAGGGTGCCGCCGGCGTGCCGGGTCCACACGTCCTCGGCGGCGTCCTCGGTCTGGGTGTACAGGCCGAACGCGCGGTCGCCGGCGTCGTCCGGACCGTCCAGGGCGAGCTGGACGCGCAGACCGCCGCCGCGCGGCAGCGCCAGCGGCAGCTCCAGCGCGAGGTCCGCGACCTGGTCGAGCCCGATGTGTCCGCCCGCCCACAGCGCCAGTTCGGCCACGGCGGTGCCCGGCAGCAGGACCGTGTCGCCGATCGTGTGGTCCGCCAGCCACGGCAGGGTGTCCATGGCGAGCCGGCCGGTGAACAGCCGCCCGCCCCCGGCCGCCGGCGCCACCATCGCGCCCAGCAGCGGGTGCTGTGCGGGGACCAGGCCCGCCGCGCCCATGTCCCCGGCCCCGGGCAGGGTCTGCACCCAGTACCGGGCGCCCTGGAAGGCGTACGTCGGCAGCGGCACCCGCCGCGCCGGACGGTCGCCGCCGAAGAACGCCGCCCAGTCCACCGGCACACCGGCCGTGTGCGCCTGCGCCAGCATCGCCGTCAGCGTGCGGACCTCCGCACGCTGACGACGCAGCGCCGGGGCGACGACGGCGGTGACGCCGCAGTCCGACAGGGTCTCCTCGGTCATCGACGTGAGCGCGGCGTCGGCCCCGAGCTCGAGGAACACCGAGACGCCCTCGGCGTCGAGGGCGCACACCACGTCCTGGAAGCGGACCGGCTCGCGCGCCTGCCGGGCCCAGTACGCCGGGTCCGCCCACTCGGCGTCCGCGAGCAGCGTGCCGGTCACACTGGACACGACCGGGATGCGCGGCGGCTCGAACGACAGCCGCCCGGCGACCTCCCCGAGCGGCTCCACCACGGGGTCCATCAGCGGGGAGTGGAAGGCGTGGCTCACCGGCAGCCGCCGGGTCCTGCGCCCCAGCCCGGTGAAGTGCGCCGCGATCCCGGTGACGACGTCCTCGTCGCCCGACACCACCACGGAACCGGGCCCGTTGACGGCCGCGAGGCCCGCCGCCGACTCGTGTCCGGCCAGCAGCGGCAGCACCTCGTCGGCGGTCGCCGCCACCGAGACCATCGCCCCGCCCTCGGGCAGCTCCTGCATCAACCGGCCGCGGGCGACGACCAGTTCGCAGGCGTCGGCCAGCGACAGCATGCCCGAGACATGGGCGGCGGTCAGCTCGCCGACCGAGTGCCCGGACAGCAGCCGCGGCCGCACCCCCCACTCCTGAAGCAGCCGGAACAACGCCACCCCGAGCGCGAACGTCGCCGACTGGGTGTACAGCGTCCGGTCCAGCAGCCGCGCCTCGGCGCTGTCCGCGTCGGCCAGCAGCAGGGGCAGCAGCGGCCGGTCCAGCCGCCCGTCCAGCTCGGCGCAGACCTCGTCCAGGGCTCGGGCGTAGACCGGGAACGTCTCGTACAACTCCCGGCCCATGCCGGGCCGTTGGGCTCCTTGGCCGGTGAACAGGAAGGCGCAGCGCACCTCGTCCGCGACCCCGTCCACCAGAGCGGCGGGCCGCTCCCCGCGCGCCAGCCCCGCGAGCGCGTCCAGCAGGTCCGCACGGCTCTGTGCGAGCAGCACGGCGCGATGCTCGAACGCGGTACGGACGGTCGCCAGCGCGGCCGCCACCTCACCGAGCGGCAGCTCGGGACGCTCCAGCAGCCGGGCGTGCAGCCGGGCGGCCTGCGCCGGCAGCGCGGCGGGCGTGGCAGCCGACAGCAGCACCGGCAGCACCGGGCCGGCCGGGGAGTCCGGGGAGTCCGCGACCGCGTCCTGCGCCGTCGGCAGATCGGCGGCGGCCGGCTCCTCCAGGATGACGTGCACATTGGTGCCGCTGATCCCGAACGAGGACACCCCGGCCCGCCGGGGACGCTCGGCGCGCGGCCAGGCACGGTTCTCCGTCAGCAGCTCCACCGCGCCCACGGACCAGTCGACCTCGGGGGTCGGCCGGTCGACGTGCAGCGTCCGCGGCAGCTGCTCATGGCGCATCGCCATGACCATCTTGATGATCCCGGCGGCGCCCGCCGCGGCCTGGGTGTGACCGAGGTTGGACTTCACCGACCCCAGCCACAGCGGGCTGCCGTCCGGACGCTCCCGGCCGTACGTGGCCAGCAGCGCCTGCGCCTCGATCGGATCGCCCAGCCTGGTGCCGGTGCCGTGCGCCTCCACGGCGTCGACGTCGGCGAAGCCCAGCCGGGCGGAGGCCAGCGCCTGCTGGATGACCCGCTCCTGCGAGGGCCCGTTGGGGGAGGTGAGCCCGTTGGACGCGCCGTCCTGGTTGACCGCGCTGCCCCGCACGATCGCCAGCACCTCATGGCCCAGCCGCCGGGCGTCGGAGAGCCGTTCGACGACGAGCAGCGCGGAGCCCTCGCCCCAGCCGACCCCGTCGGCGGCGGCCGCGAACGACTTGCACCGTCCGTTGGGCGCGAGGCCGCGCTGCCGGGAGTTCTCCACGAAGGTCGCGGGGGTGGACATCACGGTCGCGCCGCCCGCGAGCGCCAGCTCGCACTCCCCGTCGCGCAGCGCCTGCACCGCGAGATGCAGTGCCACCAGCGACGACGAGCACGCGGTGTCGAGGGTGACGGCCGGACCCTCCAGCCCGAGGAAGTAGGAGATCCGGCCGGACGCCACGCTCCCGGCCATGCCGGTGCTCAGATAGCCCTCGACCTCGTCGGGGAGAGCGCCGGGCCCGGACGCGTAGTCGTGGTACATCAGGCCGGTGAAGACACCGGTCCGGGAACCGGCCAGGGAGCGCGGGTCCACCCCGGTGTTCTCCAGCGCCTCCCAGGCGGTCTCCAGGAGCAGCCGCTGCTGCGGGTCCATCGCCAGCGCCTCACGCGGGGAGATCCCGAAGAACTCCGCGTCGAACTCGGCGGCCCCGCGCAGGAACCCGCCCTCGGAGGCGTAGGCGGTGCCCGGCCGGTCGGGGTCGGCGTCGAAGAGCTCGTCGAGCGCCCAGCCGCGGTCCGTCGGCATCCCGGTGACGGCGTCCTCGCCCCGCAGCACGAGATCCCACAGCTCGTCGGGCGAACCGACCCCGCCGGGCAGCCGGCAGGCCATCCCGACGATCGCTATCGGCTCGGTGTCGCCGGCCTCGAGCTTCTTGATGCGTCGATGGGCCTGCCGCAGATCGGCTGCCAACTTCTTGAGGTAATCAACCAGCTGCGCTTCGTTCGTCACCCGAGAACCCCACCTGAGAGATTGGCAAACCGCGCCCTTCGAGGGCGAAGCTACAAACCTCACCCCCCTAACCACGTCCCCTCAGCCACCCCAGAAAGCGGCGGGTGAACGCATTAGGCGAGGTAGGGGTTGGCGGTAGGGGTGACCTGCTGTCTAGCATCTGGGGAAATTCCCGTGCCGTGACGAGGACTGGAGTGTATCCCGCGATGAGCGTTGCCGAGCAGGAAGCCACAGAATCGGCGGAGCCGCAATTCACGAAGCCGCCCGCCTCGGAAAAGATGCGTGACCTCGACTTTCTGCTCGGGGACTTCCGCACGGAGTGGACGAACTTCACCGCCGATCCGCCCACCAAGGGCACGGCGGCCTGGAACACCGCGTCGACCTTCGCCGGCCACGCCTACGAGATGACCCAGCTGGTGCCCGAGCACGACCTCACCGGGCGTTTCGTATTCCAGTGGGTCGAGTCGGAATCGGCTTTCTCCGGCTATTACTACGACGACTGGGGAAACCGCACGCTGCTCACCGCCGAGGGCTGGCAGGACGGATATCTGGCGTTCATCGGCGAGTGCTTCGGATTCGGCAAGTCCTTCCTGCTCAAAGAGCGGTACGAGATCATCGACGAGAACCACTATGTGAAATGCGCTTTCGTGAAGTTCGATACCGAAGGCGACTGGATTCCCGCCGACGAAGTCCACTGCTACCGCGTCTGAACACCGGGAAAAATCGACGCTCGGGTTCATGACTCCCGGGAAAGGTGAACCGACCATGACCCTGCTGTCCGAAGCGGTACGCGCGGGTGCGTCGCCGCAGGAGTTGGAGCGGGCGGAACTGCCCCGGGAGTACACCGCCGCCTACATCCAGTCCGAGGACGCCCGGATGTTCGACGGGGTGGCCGACCGGGACGTCCGCAAGTCGCTGCGCGTCGGCGAGGTGCCGATGCCCGAACTGGCGCCGGACGAGGTGCTGGTCGCCGTCATGGCCAGCGCCGTCAACTACAACACCGTCTGGTCGGCGATGTTCGAGCCGATCCCCACCTTCCGCTTCCTGAAGCAGTTCGCGGCACAGGGCGGCTGGGCCGAACGGCACGATCTGCCCTACCACGTGATCGGCTCCGACGGCGCAGGCGTGATCGTCCGCGCGGGTTCCGGCGTCCGGCGCTGGCGCGTCGGCGACCACGTGGTGATGAGCTGCGTCCAGACCGACGACCAGGAACCGGCCACCCACCACGACGGGATGCTCGGCGCCGAGCAGCGCATCTGGGGCTTCGAGACCAACTTCGGCGGTCTGGCCCACTACGCGGTGGTCCGGGCGAGCCAGCTGATCCCCAAGGCGGGCCACCTCACCTGGGAGGAGGCGGCCTGCAACCCGCTCTGCGCGGGGACCGCGTACCGGATGCTGGTCGGTGAGCGCGGAGCCCGCTTCAAGCAGGGCGACGTCGTCCTGATCTGGGGCGCCGCCGGGGGACTCGGCGCGTACGCGGTGCAGCTCGTCAAGAACGGCGGCGGCATCCCGGTCGGCGTCGTCAGCTCGCCCGAGAAGGCGGCGGCCGCACGCCGGCTCGGCTGCGACGTCGTCATCGACCGCCGGGAGATCGGCCTGGACGACCGGACGGCGGACGATCCGCGCGCGGTCATCGAGGTGGGCAAGAAGCTCGGCTCGATCATCCGCCGCGAGGTCGGCGAGGACCCGCACGTCGTCTTCGAACACGTCGGCCGGGCCACGTTCGGGGTCTCGGTCTTCGTGGTCCGGCGCGGCGGCACGGTCGTCACCTGCGGCTCCAGCACCGGCTACCAGCACGGCTACGACAACCGCTATCTATGGATGAAGCTGAAGCGGATCATCGGCAGCCACGCCGCCAACCTCCAGGAACAGTGGGAGTGCAACCGGCTGATCTCCCTGGGCCGGATCATGCCGACGCTGTCCGCGGTCTACCCGCTGGCGGAGATCGGAGAGGCGGCCCGCTCGGTGCAGACCAACCAGCACCTCGGCAAGGTCGGCGTCCTCTGCCTGGCCTCCGCCCCCGGCCAGGGCGTCACCGACCCCGACCTGCGCGCCGAACTGGGCGAGACCCGTCTGAACCCCCTCCAGAGCCTCACCTCCTGAAGCGACCGGTACGAACCCGAGAAAAAGGCAGGGATGTCATGACCATCGCGCCCCCCACCACCGCACCCACCACCGCACCCGCATCCGCATCCGCGCCGGTACCGGCCGCGCAGGCGATCCAGCGCGTCGGCGTCGTCGGCTGCGGCGTGATGGGCGCGGGGCTGGCCGAGGTCTGCGCCCGGGCCGGCCGTGACGTGCTGCTCGTCTCCTCCTCGGAGGCCGGCCTGGCCAGGGGGCGCGGCCGGCTGGAGCGCTCGCTGGGCAACGCGGTCCGCAAGGGCAAGATCAGCGAGGCGGGCCGGGAGGAGACGCTCTCGCGCGTCACCTATGTCACCGACCTCGGTTCGTTCCACGACCGCCAGCTCGTGCTGGAGGCCGTTCCCGAGCACGAGCCCACGAAGCTGGACGTCTTCCAGACCCTGGACCAGGTCGTCGAGGACCCGGACGCGATCATCGCCTCCAACACCTCCGCCCTGCCCCTCATCCGGCTGGCCCGCGCGACGCAGCGCCCGGAAAACGTCCTGGGTCTGCACTTCTTCAACCCGGCCCCGGTACTTCCGCTCGTAGAGGTGGTCAGCTCACTGCTCACCGGCGAACGCACCCGGCAGACCGCCGCGGAGTTCGTCACCGAGGTACTCGGCAAACAGGCCGTCCACGTCGGCGACCGCGCCGGCTTCGTGGTGAACGCTCTGTTGATCCCCTACCTCGTCGCCGCGATACGCATGTACGAGGCCGGCTACGCGGACGCCCCGACCATCGACAAGGCGATGACGCTGGGCTGCTCCCACCCGATGGGCCCGCTGGCCCTGGCCGACCTGATCGGCCTGGACACCGTCGCGGCGATCGCCACGGCGCTGTACGAGGAGTTCAAGGAGCCCACCCACGCGGTGCCCCCGATGCTGTCCCGCATGGTCGACGGCGGACAGCTGGGCCGGAAATCGGGACAGGGCTTCTACAGCTACTGATCCGGCTGGCGACTCCCGTCGGCGCCTGCCGGTGCCTGCCGACGGCCGCCGGCTCCCGCCGACAAGGTAAGAATCTGACTAGAGCATTGCCAAGTCGTGGGAGAACCGCGAGCGGGCAAAGCCTCTCATTACCAGACAACCTCCCCGGGTTCTCGCACAGACGCGCACTGTCACTCTCATGTGTGACAGTGCGCACAGCCACTAGGTAAAGACCTCATCAAATAGTTTGTGATACGGTTCACGAGAACCCCCGGAGAGAGCCGAAGGACCGCACTACGACGGTTCATTGGAGCGAGGCGGCGCGAGGTCTCTCGCCCCTCGGGCCGGGACTACGCTCGTCCATGACGACACCCTGCCCCCCTTGAATGCGGAGTTGCCGCCATGCAGTCCAACGACGTACGAACGCTCGTGCACTGTGCCCTGCCCACCGCGCTCGCGGGTGCGGCGGGAGTCGCGGTGAGTGCTGCCGTTGCCGGCGGCAAAGGAGCGCTCGGCGCCGTCTTCGGCGCGGCTCTCGTCCTGCTGTTCATGGGCGGCGGGCTGATGGTGCTGCTGCGCACCGCGCGCCAACTTCCCCACCTGTTCCAGTCGATGGGGCTGTTGCTCTACACCACGCAGATCCTGTTCCTGATGATCCTGCTGATCGCCTTCAAGGGGACCTCGGTCTTCGATCCGAAAGCCTTCGCCTTCACCCTGCTCGCGGCCACCCTCGTGTGGATGGCCGCGCAGGTGCGCTCGCACATGAAGGCCAAGATCCTCTACGTCGAGCCGGACTCAGCCCGGACGACGTCGTGACCTGTAGGGCCGGTGTAAAGGGCCTTCCGCTCTTTTGCTATGGTCTCGCCACAACTGCGGCAGAGCTGGCGCGGGCGGCAGCCGTGCCTGTGACGCCTCACGGCTCGGAGCCCAGTCGCCGCCGCCCCCGTATCCGTAAGTCCAGTCCAGTGCCGTCCCGCGGTCGCAGGCCGCGCCGACACATCGAGGTTGCCGTACCCATGCGCCACGCTGAAGGAGCTCGCGGTGAGTAACGCCCAAACGCTCGCCTTCGAGACCGACTGTCATATTTTCGACGGGTGCGGTTTCCCGACCCCCGGCCTGCACTCGTTCTTGTTCGAGCCGCTGTTCACCGTGGGCGGCATCGAATTCAACAAGCCGATGCTGCTGTCGCTGGTCTCCACCGTCCTCGTCTGTGGATTCTTCTGGGCCGCCTTCAACAAGCCGAAGCTGATCCCCGGCAAGCTTCAGATGGTGGGCGAGGCCGGCTACGACTTCGTGCGCCGCGGGGTCGTGTACGAGACGATCGGCAAGCGGGAGGGCGAGAAGTACGTCCCGCTGATGGTCTCGCTGTTCTTCTTCATCTGGATCATGAACCTCTGGTCGATCATCCCGGTCGCCCAGTTCCCGGCCACCGCGGTCATCGCCTTCCCGGTGGGTCTCGCCGCGCTCGTCTACATCGTGTGGATGAGCATCACGTTCAAGCGCCACGGCTTCATCGGCGGCTGGAAGAACATCACCGGCTACGACCCGTCGCTCGGCCCCGTGTTCCCGATGGTCATGTTCTTCGAGTTCCTGTCGAACGTGTTCATCCGGCCGTTCACGCACGCCGTCCGGCTCTTCGCCAACATGTTCGCCGGGCACGTCCTGATCCTGATCTTCACCATCGGGACCTGGTACCTGCTCAACGGCATCGGCATCGCCTACTCGGCGGTCTCGTTCCTGATGGTCCTCGTGATGACGGTCTTCGAGCTGTTCATCCAGGCCCTTCAGGCCTACGTCTTCATCCTCCTGTCCTGCAGCTACATCCAGGGCGCGCTCGCCGAGCACCACTGAGCACCTGATCAACATCCCCTGAACTTCCGGTGGCCAACCCCCACCGGCCTGTGTAAAGAGAAGGAAGTTACGGCATGTCCGCTCTCGACACCCTCGCCGCGGTCGAAATCAAGGGCAACCTCGCTGCCATCGGCTACGGTCTCGCGGCCATCGGCCCCGGCGTCGGCGTTGGCATCATCTTCGGTAACGGCACGCAGGCGCTCGCCCGCCAGCCCGAGGCCGCCGGTCTGATCCGCCAGAACCAGATCCTCGGCTTCGTGCTCTGTGAGGCGCTTGCCCTGATCGGCCTGGTCATGGGCTTCGTCTACCCGACGTCCTGATCCGGTTTAACGCCGACGAGAGAATTCCACGGAAGGAACTGATGTGATCTCGCCCTTGCTGCAAATCGCGGCTGAGGAGGAGGCCCAGAATCCTCTGATCCCGGAGATCCCCGAGCTCGTCATCGGTCTGATCGCGTTCGCGATCGTGTTCTTCGTCCTGGGCAAGAAGCTCCTTCCGAACATCAACAAGGTTCTGGAAGAGCGCCGCGACGCCATCGAGGGCGGGATCGAACAGGCCGAGATTGCTCGGACCGAGGCGCAGAGCGTTCTGGAGCAGTACAAGGCCCAGCTGGCCGAGGCCCGTCACGAGGCCGCGCGGCTGCGCCAGGAAGCGCAGGAGCAGGGCGCCACGCTCATCACCGAGATGCGTGCGGAAGGCCAGCGCCAGCGCGAGGAGATCGTCGCCGCCGGGCACAACCAGATCGAGGCCGACCGCAAGGCCGCAGCGTCCGCGCTGCGCCAGGACGTCGGCAAGCTCGCCACCGAACTGGCCGGCAAGCTGGTCGGCGAGTCCCTCGAGGACCACGCCCGCCAGAGCCGCGTCATCGACCGCTTCCTCGACGAGCTCGAGGAGAAGGCCGAGGCGTCTCGATGACCGCACACGGAGCGAGCCGCGAGGCATTCGCAGCAGCCCGTGAGCGTCTCGACGCGCTGACGGACTCCACGTCCGTGGACGCGGCACGGCTGGCCGGAGAGCTGGCGGCGGTCACCGCCCTGCTCCACCGCGAGGTCTCCCTGCGCCGGGTCCTCACCGACCCGTCGCAGGCCGGCGACGCCAAGGCCGAGCTGGTCCAGCGCCTCCTCGGCAGCCAGGTCGGCGGCAGCGCGGCCGACCTGGTCGCAGGCACGGTGCGTTCGCGCTGGTCGCAGTCCCGCGACCTGGTGGACGTGCTCGAGGAGCTGGCGAACATCGCGGACCTCACCGCCGCGCAGAAGGCGGGCAAGCTCGACAACGTCGAGGACGAACTGTTCCGCTTCGGGCGGATCGTCTCCTCGAACACCGGGCTGCGCGCCGCACTGACCGACCGGAAGGCCACCGCCTCGGCCAAGAGCGAGCTGCTGCACAGCCTGCTCGGCGGCCGGGCCGACGCGGCCACCGAGCGACTGGTGACACGCCTCGTGACCGCGCCCCGTGGACGTAGCCTGGAAGCGGGCCTCGAAGCCCTGTCCAAGCTCGCCGCTGAGCGCCGGGACCGCATGGTCGCCGTCGTCACCTCGGCGGTACCGCTGAGCGACCCGCAGAAGCAGCGCCTCGGCGCCGCCCTCGCGAAGCTCTACGGCCGCCCGATGCACCTCAACCTCGACGTGGACCCCGCGGTCCTCGGCGGGATCCGGGTGCAGGTCGGCGACGAGGTGATCAACGGCTCCCTCGCGGACCGCATCGAGGACGCCGCCCGCCGCATGGCGAGCTAGCAGCAACTCAAGACCGCAAGTCGAACTGATGGCGGCCCTGGTTGGGCCGTGCAGAGGATTCACCTCTTTCAGGGGGGAGTCCCCATCCCCCCAAAGTGAAACTTCGGGCCCAACAAGGAGAGCAGGGAACCCAGATGGCGGAGCTCACGATCCGGCCGGAGGAGATCCGGGACGCGCTGGAGAACTTTGTCCAGGCGTACAAGCCGGACGCGGCCTCGCGCGAGGAGGTCGGTACGGTCACCCTTGCCGGCGACGGCATCGCGAAGGTCGAGGGCCTCCCCTCGGCCATGGCCAACGAACTGCTGAAGTTCGAGGACGGCACCCTCGGCCTCGCGCTCAACCTGGAAGAGCGCGAGATCGGCGCCGTCGTCCTCGGTGAGTTCAGCGGTATCGAGGAGGGCCAGCCGGTCACCCGCACCGGCGAGGTGCTGTCCGTGGCCGTCGGCGAGGGCTACCTCGGCCGTGTCGTCGACCCGCTCGGCAACCCGATCGACGGCCTCGGCGAGATCGAGACGTCCGGCCGCCGTGCCCTGGAGCTGCAGGCTCCGGGTGTCATGGCCCGTAAGTCGGTGCACGAGCCGATGGAGACCGGCTACAAGGCCGTCGACGCGATGACCCCGATCGGCCGTGGTCAGCGTCAGCTGATCATCGGTGACCGCCAGACCGGCAAGACCGCCCTGGCCGTCGACACGATCATCAACCAGCGTGACAACTGGCGCTCCGGTGACGTGAACAAGCAGGTCCGCTGCGTCTACGTCGCCATCGGTCAGAAGGGCTCGACCATCGCCTCCGTGCGTGGCGCCCTCGAAGAGGCCGGCGCGCTGGAGTACACGACCATCGTCGCCGCCCCGGCGTCCGACCCGGCCGGCTTCAAGTACCTGGCGCCGTACACCGGCTCGGCCATCGGTCAGCAGTGGATGTACGAGGGCAAGCACGTCCTCATCATCTTCGACGACCTGTCCAAGCAGGCCGACGCCTACCGCGCCGTGTCGCTGCTGCTGCGCCGCCCGCCGGGCCGCGAGGCCTACCCGGGTGACGTCTTCTACCTGCACTCCCGTCTGCTGGAGCGCTGCGCGAAGCTCTCCGACGACCTGGGCGCCGGCTCGATGACCGGTCTGCCGATCGTCGAGACGAAGGCCAACGACGTCTCGGCGTTCATCCCGACCAACGTCATCTCCATCACCGACGGCCAGTGCTTCCTGGAGTCCGACCTGTTCAACGCCGGCCAGCGTCCGGCCCTGAACGTCGGTATCTCGGTCTCCCGCGTCGGCGGCTCCGCCCAGCACAAGGCGATGCGCCAGGTGTCCGGCCGGCTCCGCCTCGACCTCGCCCAGTACCGTGAGCTGGAGGCCTTCGCCGCCTTCGGTTCCGACCTGGACGCCGCGTCGAAGTCGCAGCTGGAGCGTGGTCAGCGACTGGTCGAGCTGCTCAAGCAGCCGCAGTACCAGCCGATGCCGACCGAGGACCAGGTCGTCTCCGTGTGGGCCGGTACCACCGGCAAGATGGACGACGTCCCGGTCGCCGACATCCGCCGCTTCGAGAAGGAGCTCCTGGAGCACCTGCACCGCAAGGAGCAGGGCCTCATGACCTCCATCAAGGAGGGCGCGAAGATGTCGGACGACACCCTCATCGCTGTTGCCGACGCGATCGCCGAGTTCAAGAAGCAGTTCGAGACCTCGGACGGCAAGCTTCTCGGCGAGGACGCCCCGGCCGCGGCCAAGTGACGTAAGGAAGGGACCTGACTCATGGGAGCCCAGCTCCGGGTCTACAAGCGTCGCATCCGATCCGTCACCGCGACCAAGAAGATCACCAAGGCGATGGAGATGATCGCCGCCTCGCGTGTCGTCAAGGCGCAGCGCAAGGTGGCGGCCTCCTCGCCCTACGCGGCCGAGCTCACCCGCGCGGTCACGGCGGTCGGCACCGGCTCGAACACGAAGCACCCGCTGACCACGCAGGCCGAGACGGTCGTGCGGTCCGCGGTGCTGCTCCTGACGAGCGACCGCGGTCTCGCGGGCGCCTTCAACTCCAACGCCATCAAGGCCGCGGAGCAGCTGACGGCGCGCCTCGAGGCCGAGGGCAAGCAGGTCGACACGTACATCGTCGGCCGGCGCGGTCTGGCCCACTACCACTTCCGTGAGCGCACGGTCGCGGGGTCGTGGACGGGCTTCACCGACGAGCCGACGTACGCGGACGCCAAGAAGGTCGCGGGTCCGCTGATCGAGGCCATCGAGAAGGACACGGCCGAGGGCGGCGTGGACGAACTCCACATCGTCTTCACCGAGTTCGTCTCGATGATGACGCAGACGGCGCTCGATGACCGTCTGCTGCCGCTCAGCCTCGACGAGGTGGCGAAGGAAGCAGCCCCCAAGGGCGAGATCCTTCCGCTGTACGACTTCGAGCCCTCGGCGGAGGACGTCCTCGACGCCCTTCTGCCGCGGTATGTGGAGAGCCGCGTCTACAACGCTCTCCTCCAGTCGGCAGCCTCGAAGCACGCCGCCACGCGGCGCGCGATGAAGTCGGCGACCGACAACGCAGGAGAGCTCATCGAGACGCTCTCCCGCCTTGCCAACGCGGCCCGCCAGGCCGAAATCACCCAGGAAATCAGCGAGATCGTCGGTGGCTCCGCAGCCCTGGCCGACGCGACCGCGGGGAGTGACAGGTAATGACGACGACAGTTGAGACGGCCGTTGCCACGGGCCGCGTCGCCCGGGTCATCGGCCCGGTCGTCGACGTGGAATTCCCCGTCGACGCCATGCCGGAGATCTACAACGCCCTTCACGTCGAGGTGGCCGACCCGGCCCTCGCCGGCGAGAAGAAGACGCTGACCCTGGAGGTCGCCCAGCACCTGGGTGACGGCCTGGTCCGCACGATCTCGATGCAGCCCACCGACGGTCTGGTCCGCCAGGCCGTGGTCACCGACACCGGCAACGGCATCACCGTTCCGGTCGGCGACTTCACCAAGGGCAAGGTGTTCAACACCCTCGGTGAGGTGCTGAACGTCGACGAGCAGTACGAGGGCGAGCGCTGGTCCATCCACCGCAAGGCCCCGCGCTTCGACGAGCTCGAGTCGAAGACCGAGATGTTCGAGACCGGCGTCAAGGTCATCGACCTTCTCACCCCGTACGTCAAGGGTGGAAAGATCGGTCTGTTCGGCGGTGCCGGCGTCGGCAAGACGGTGCTCATCCAGGAGATGATCTACCGCGTCGCCAACAACCACGACGGTGTCTCCGTGTTCGCCGGTGTGGGCGAGCGCACCCGTGAGGGCAACGACCTCATCGAGGAGATGGCCGACTCGGGCGTCATCGACAAGACCGCGCTGGTCTTCGGTCAGATGGACGAGCCCCCGGGCACCCGTCTGCGCGTGGCCCTGGCCGGTCTGACCATGGCGGAGTACTTCCGCGATGTGCAGAAGCAGGACGTGCTGTTCTTCATCGACAACATCTTCCGCTTCACCCAGGCCGGTTCCGAGGTCTCGACCCTGCTCGGCCGTATGCCCTCCGCGGTGGGCTACCAGCCGAACCTGGCCGACGAGATGGGTCTCCTCCAGGAGCGCATCACCTCGACCCGTGGTCACTCGATCACCTCGATGCAGGCGATCTACGTCCCCGCGGACGACCTGACCGACCCGGCCCCGGCCACCACCTTCGCCCACCTCGACGCGACGACGGTTCTCTCCCGTCCGATCTCCGAGAAGGGCATCTACCCGGCCGTGGACCCGCTGGACTCCACGTCCCGGATCCTGGACCCCCGCTACATCGCGGCGGACCACTACAACACCGCCATGCGCGTCAAGACGGTGCTGCAGAAGTACAAGGACCTCCAGGACATCATCGCGATCCTCGGTATCGACGAGCTGGGCGAGGAGGACAAGCTCACCGTCCACCGCGCCCGTCGCGTGGAGCGCTTCCTGTCCCAGAACACCCACGTCGCCAAGCAGTTCACCGGCGTCGACGGGTCGGACGTCCCGCTGGACGAGTCGATCACGGCCTTCAACGCGATCATCGACGGCGAGTACGACCACTTCCCGGAGCAGGCGTTCTTCCTGTGCGGTGGCATCGAGGACCTCAAGGCCAACGCCAAGGAGCTGGGCGTCTCCTGAACTCCCTGAGTTCGAAGTGAGCCCTTCGGCTCACGTCTGAGGGGGCGGGTGCGTCCCGCCCCCTCTTTCACGCCCATTAGACTTGTAACCAACACCCGGCAGAACCCGCCGGGTGGTGACCCGAGGAGCCACCTTGGCTGCTGAGCTGCACGTCGCGCTGGTCGCGGCCGACCGAGAGGTCTGGTCCGGCGAGGCCACCCTGGTCGTCGCGCGCACCACGTCCGGCGACATCGGCGTCATGCCCGGTCACCAGCCGCTGCTCGGTGTGCTGGAGTCGGGCCCGGTGACCATCCGTACGAGTGATGGTGGAACGGTCGTCGCCGCGGTGCACGGCGGTTTCATCTCGTTCGCCGACAACAAGCTGTCGCTGCTGGCCGAGATCGCCGAGCTGTCGGACGAGATCGACGTCCAGCGCGTGGAGCGGGAGCTCGAGCGCGCGAAGGCGGAGGGCGACGCCGCCGCCGAGCGTCGCGCGGACGTTCGACTGCGTGCGGCGGCGACGCGCTAACCCGCGCGAGCCTGCATGACGTCACTCAGCCGCGGTCGGCTCCGGAGCAATCCGGAGCCGGTCGCGGCTGAGGCAGATATGGATGTTTTTTCCGTTCCGTTACCTATTTTCGGTACCTAGGAGACGAGGAGGTCGGTGTCGATGGTCCTCGCTCTGACTGTGTGCGGAATCGTCGTGGCCCTGGTGGCGCTGGGGCTGTTCGTCTTCGGCCTGCGCCGCAGACTCATCCAGCGCTCCGGCGGCACCTTCGACTGTTCCCTGCGCTGGGACGTGCCCGAGAAACCGGACACCAGCGGAAAAGGCTGGAGCTACGGCGTCGCCCGCTACAACGGCGACCGCATCGAGTGGTACCGCGTCTTCTCCTACGCCTACCGCCCGCGCCGCGTCCTGGAGCGCGGCTCGATCGAGGTGGCGGGCCGCCGCCTCCCCGAGGGCGAGGAGGAGCTGGCCCTGCTGTCCGACGCGGTGATCCTCGTCTGTGTGCACCAGGGCACCCGCCTCGAACTCGCGATGAGCGAAGACGCGCTGACCGGATTCCTCGCGTGGCTGGAGGCAGCCCCGCCCGGTCAGCGCGTCAACGTCGCTTAATTCGCCGAACTGTCTTACGACAGTCCGCTGTTGATGGCGCTCACCAGCTCCCCGTTGCTGGTGTCACCGCTGAACTCCCAGAAGAACGCGCCGCCGAGACCCTGGTTCTTGGCCCAGGTCATCTTCCCGGCGATCGTCGACGGGGTGTCGTAGGACCACCAGTTGCTGCCGCACTTCGCGTACGCCGTGCCGGCGATGGTGCCGGTGGCTGGGCAGGACGTCTTGAGGACCTTGTAGTCCTCGATGCCCTGCTCGTACGTACCCGCCGCCGCGCCCGTGGCCGTGCCGCCCGGGGCGTCCTGGGTGACGCCCGTCCAGCCGCGGCCGTAGAAGCCGATGCCGATGAGCAGCTTGCTCGCGGGGACGCCCTTCGCCTTGAACTTGGCCATCGCGTCGGCCGTGGTGAACCCGGCCGTCGGGATGCCGCTGTACGAGGTGAGCGGGGAGTGCGGGGCCGTCGGGCCCTGCGCCGCCCAGGCGCCGAAGAAGTCGTACGTCATCACGTTGTACCAGTCCACATAGGCCGCGGCGCCCGCGTAGTCGGCCGCGTCGATCTTGCCGCCGGTGGAGCCGTCGGCGGTGGTGGCCGCGGTGACCAGGTTGCCCGTGCCGAACTTGGCGCGCAGGGCCTGCATCAGGTTCTTGTAGGCCGCCGCCCCGGACGTGTCGCAGGACAGACCGCAGGCGTTCGGGTACTCCCAGTCGATGTCGATGCCGTCGAAGACGTCGGCCCAGCGCGGGTCCTCGACCAGGTTGTAGCAGGACTGCGCGAACGCGGCGGGGTTGGCGGCGGCCTGGGCGAAGCCGCCGGACCAGGTCCAGCCGCCGAAGGACCACAGCACCTTGATGTTCGGGTACTTGGCCTTCAGCTGGCGCAGCTGGTTGAAGTTGCCGCGCAGCGGCTGGTCCCAGGTGTCGGCGACGCCGCTGACCGACTGGTCGGCGGTGAACGCCTTGTCGTAGTCGGCGTAGGAGTCGCCGATCGCGCACTGACCGTTGGTGACGTTGCCGAAGGCGTAGTTGATGTGTGTGATCTTCGCGGCCGAGCCGGACGTCACCAGGTTCTTGACCTGGTAGTTGCGGCCGTAGATGCCCCACTCGGTGAAGTAGCCGAGTTTGACCTTGGCGCCGGTGGTCGGGGGATTGGTGCCGCCGCCGGTGGTGTGCACGGCGACCGCTCCGCTGACCGGTCCGGTCTGGTCGACGGTGTCCCGGGCCTGGACGGTGTAGGAGTAGTCGGTGCCGGCGGTGAGACCGGTGTCGGTGTACGAGGTCGTCGTCACCGTGGCGACCTTGGCGCCGCCGCGCAGGACGTCGTAGTTCTTGACGCCCTTGTCGTCGGTGGCGGCGGACCAGGTCAGCTTCACCGAGGTGTCGGTGATCGCCGAGGCGGTGGGGGTGCCCGGGGCGGAGGGGGAGGCGTCGCCGGGGACCGTCGTGCCGTCGCAACTGTCGCCGTTGAGCCGACAGTTGGACGGGGAGCCGGAGCCCGCGCCGTTGAAGCCGAAGGAGACCGAGGCGCCGGCGGCTATCGAGCCGTTGTACGACTTGTTCTTGGCGGTCCAGTGGGTGCCGGAGGAGGTGACGTCGGCGTCCCAGGCGGAGGTGACGGACGTGCCGGAGGGGAAGTCCCACTCGATCGTCCAGGAGCTGATGGCGGTGGTGCCGGTGTTCTTCACCGTCCACCTGCCCTCGAAGCCGGTGCCCCAGTCCGAGGCCTTGGTGTAGGTGGCGGTGGCGGTCGTGGCGGCCTCGGCGGGGCTTGCGAGGCCGACCGCGCCGGCCAGCGGGAGCAACAGGGAGGCGAACCCTGCCGCGACTCGGTGTCTGAAGCGCATCCTGCGCCTCCTAGGGGAGTCGGGGGGCGCGACTGAGCCTTCACGCCCACAGTGCCGCGAGAATAGAAAGGTCTGGACCACCGGTCAAGAGGTCTGGACCAGTCCCGCCTTTAAACCTCCGGATCACCTTCAGATCAGCTCTGGATCCCCAACTCCTGTGCCAGTACGGCCGCTTGGACCCGGCTGCGCAGCTCCAGCTTTCCCAGCAACCGACTCACATGCGTCTTCACCGTCGCCTCCGCCATGTCCAGCCGCTCGGCGATCCCCGCGTTGGACAGCCCCGCGCCGAGACAGGCCAGCACCTGGCGCTCGCGCCGGGTGAGCGAGTCGAGGACGGCCGGATCCGCGGCCGGCGCCCGGACCGGCTTCGCGGCGAACTCGGCGATCAGACGGCGCGTCACGGCCGGGGCGATCAGCCCCTCCCCGCCCGCCACGGTACGGATCGCGGTGAGCAGATCCCGTGCCTCCGTGTTCTTCAGCAGGAACCCGGACGCACCCGCCCGCAGCGCCCCGAACACATACTCGTCGAGGTCGAAGGTGGTCAGCACCAGGACGTCCGCGAGGCCCTCCTCGACGATTCTCCGGGTCGCCGACACCCCGTCGAGACGCGGCATCTGAATGTCCATCAGCACCAGATCCGGCCGCGACTCCCTGGCCAGCGCCACCGCCTGTTCCCCGTCCGCGGCCTCCCCGATCACCTCGATGTCGGGCGCACTGCCCAGGATCAGCACCAGCCCGGCGCGGACGGCGGACTGGTCCTCGGCGACCAGCACTCGGATCATGTCAGCTCTCCTCGGGCAAGCGTTCGGTCAGCGGCAGCGCGGCGCGCACGGTCCACGACTCGCCCTCGGGCCCGGCCGCGAAGGTGCCGCCCAGCAGCGCCGCACGCTCGCGCATCCCGACCAGGCCCGCCCCGGAGCCGGGTGCGCGCGGCCCGTCCCGGTGGCCGTACGGGCTGCTGACCCGCACGTCGAGCACCCCGTCGCGCCGGGCGAGGCACACCGTCACCCGGCCGGGGCAGGCGTGCTTGAGGGCGTTGGTCAGCGACTCCTGGACGATCCGGTACGCGGCCAGCTCGACGGGCGTCGGCACCGGGCCGTGATCGTCGTCCGGCCCGTGGGCCGACCCGTCGTCCAGTGCGACGTGAAGGCCGACGTCGAGGCCGTTGGCGCGGGCGCCGTCGACCAGGGCGGCGAGGCCGTCCAGGGTCGGGGTCGCGGCGGGCTCCTTGTCCCCGCCGCCGTCGCGCAGGATCCCGATCAGCCGCCGCATCTCCGCGAGCCCCTCGACGCTGTTCTCCCGGATGGTCTTCAGCGCCTGTCGGGAGGTCGCCGGATCGTCGATGGACAGCGCGGCCGTGGAGTGGATGGCGATCGCGGACAGATGGTTGGCGACCATGTCGTGCAGCTCCCGGGCCATCCGCGCCCGTTCGGACGTCACGGCCTGGGCGCGGTCCATCTCGGCGAGCAGCGCCGTCTGTTCGGCGCGCAGCCGGGCGGCCTCGGCGGCGTCGCGGTGGTTGCGCACGATCCAGCCGGTGGCGGCGGGCCCGTACGCGACGACGCCGACCACCACGCCGATCAGCAGCGCCTCGGGCGTGCGCCACACCGCGAACGGCACCAGCGTCCCGGCCACCGTGAGCAGGCCGGTGATCCACTGGATGCGACGGGCCGAGGCGAGCGGGCCGTACAGGACGGCCGCGTACATCACGTCGGTGAACATCAGGACGGTGGCCAGGCTGCCCTGGGTCAGCACGTCCGCGCCGACCGCGACCGTGCCGGTCAGCAGGGCCGCGCGCGGGGCCGTCCGGCGCAGCAGCTCGCAGCCGGACAGCACGACGAGCGGCACGAGCACCGGCCAGGGGCCGTCGAACAGCGTGATCGGGTCCTTGGCCGGCCGGGTGCTCAGGCCGATGGACGCCAGCAGCAGTCCGCCGAGCAGCCCGCCGACGGCGATGTACACGTCGAAGCGGTGCGGGCGCGGCAGGCGGCGCAGCTCTCGGACAGCCATGTCCTCCATCCAACACGCCCCGCGCCCCCTCCGCCTGCTCCCCGGGGACGGTCCCGAACTGCATCTTTCGATGTACCGCGACCTCGTCAGCGGCGACGACGAAACCGTCCGCCCGCGACGGGAGCCTGGGAGGGTGAGCGAGAGGAGCGAACCGTGATCGTCGCACTGATCATCGCCTGCGAGGTGGCCTTCTGGGTGCTGCTGGCCGCCGGACTGGCCTTCCGGTACGTGTTCCGGATGCCGCGGCTGGGCCTGGCCCTGCTGCTGTGCGAGCCGCTGTTGGAGGTGGTGCTGTTCACCGTGACCGCGATCGACCTCAAGAACGGCGCCGAGCCGGACTGGCGGCACGGCCTGGCCGCCGTCTACATCGGCTTCACCGTGGGCCTCGGCCACTCCACCGTCAGGTGGGCGGACGCCCGGGTCGCCCACCGCTTCGCCGGCGGCCCGCCGCCGGTGCGGCCGCCGAAGTACGGCATGGCACGCGCCGTCCACGAGTGGAAGGTCGCGAGCCGCTGGGTCGTCGCCGCGCTGGTCGCCATGGCCCTGCTCCAGGCGGCCGTCTGGTACGTCGGCGGCGACGGCGACATCGGCTCGCTGCGGGCCTGGCAGCAGCGGATGCTGTGGGTGATCGGCATCAACGTCGTCATCGCCGGCAGCTACACCCTCTTCCCGAAGGAGCGCCCCGCGGCCGACCAGGACCCCGACCCGGAGCGGGAACAGGCCAACCTCCGCTGAGCGGGTCGGGCGAAGTCGGCAGCGCCCTGAAGGGGCGCGGGGCGCTGACATCTGCGGCTCCGCCGCGATGGGGGTCCCCCCGCTCGAGCGCAGCCGAGAGTGGGGGAGCGACCAGCCACAACGGTGCCGCAGCGAAACGACGGCGCATCGCGGCCCCGCGGCGGAGCCGCATATCGACACGGCCAGCGGAGCGCCTAGCGCTCGCCGCCCGGCACCCAGAGCACGTCGCCGGCCGCCTTGTTGGCCGTGCGGGCCAGGATGAAGAGCAGATCCGAGAGGCGGTTGAGATAGGTCGCGGTGAGCGGGTTCATCCGCTCGCCGTGCGCCTCCAGCGCGGCCCAGGTGGAGCGCTCGGCCCGGCGGACGACCGTGCAGGCCTGGTGGAGCAGGGCCGCACCCGGGGTGCCGCCGGGCAGGATGAAGGACCGCAGCTTCTCCAACCGCTCGTTGAAGTGGTCGCAGTCCGCCTCCAAACGGTCGACATAGAACTGTTCCACCCTCAGGGGCGGGAACTCCGGGTTCTCCACCACCGGCGTCGACAGGTCCGCGCCCACGTCGAACAGGTCGTTCTGGACGCGGATGAGGACCTTGGCGAGTTCCTCGTCGAGCCCGCCCAGCGCGAGCGCCGTGCCGATGACCGCGTTCGCCTCGTTGGCGTCGGCGTAGGCGGCGATCCTGAGATCGGTCTTGGCGACCCTGCTCATGTCGCCGAGAGCGGTGGTGCCCTGGTCGCCGGTCCTGGTGTAGATACGCGTCAGATTGACCATGCGGCCAATCTAGACCGTCCGAGCGCCCCCACCAATCGGTGGGAACAGGCCTGAATCGGACAGGAATTGACGACGTGACCGGCGTCTCACCCCCTGAGACGTGAAACGCGTTACTAACCGGTCACACAGCGCCTCCCGACCGCTAATCTCCCGCCGAGAGGCACACGGACAGACGGACGGGCAGACGGACGGACAGACAGCCGGTCGGACGACCGGAGCGGCTGCGCCGGATGGTTGACGCCGGTGACATCGGACGCGTGAGCGGGCAGGGCTTCTACAGGCATCGAAACCGCACAGGCCACACGGGCCTCACTCCTGCGGGTGAATTCGGTATCGGTTCGCTCACAGACGGCAACCTATGACCGCTTAGTGCAGTCAGAGGATGCAACACCGGACAACCACACCGCGGAGCACGAGACGCACGCTTAGGGGAGCGCTATGTACATCAGGGGCGACCACGTCGAGCTGGTCGTCGGGGGCCGTCTCGACGTCCGCAGCGCGGCGGACGCCCGTACGGCCCTCCACACGGCCGTCGACGACGGAGTCGGAGACCTGGTGCTCGACCTGTCCGAGCTGGACTCATGGGACGCCACCGGTCTCGGTGTCATCATGGGTGTCCACCGGCGGGCCGGCCGCTGCGGCCGACGGCTGGTGCTGCGCCGTGTGCCTCCGCAGATGCAACGCCTGCTGGTGGCCACCCGGCTGCACCGGATCCTCGCGATCGAGGGCGGCATCGGAGTGGAGTCCCTGCCCCGGGTGTGACCGTGGACAGCGTGTGGCCTGCGGCGGAAAACGTGCGACGGGTGCAATCCTCACGAGACTGTGACGCTTCGGGCGGCGCGGCACCCCGGGCTGTCGTAGATACTGTGCGAAGGTTTACGGTTCGTCTGCCCGCCGCCCTCAGCCCTCGAGCGGGCACCGGACCAGACGCGACAGCGCAGTGTGTAGCAAGGCCGGGAGGGGCACCGCCACACGACGCTTTTGGGGGGCTTGAGCCATGGACCCGAACACCCAGGGGCCCGAGGAGTACGGCCGTGACGACGACGGCGGTACGCCGCGTCCGCGCCCGTCCAGGGACCCCCTGACACCCGACTTCGGCCAGCACGCGCCGGCCCAGGCCCGCACGGTGCGGCTCGTCGCCGGCGAACACCTGCTCACCGTCAACCCGGTCGACGGCAGCGAGATAGAACTCTGCCCGCCCACCCAGCGGGCCGAGCGGCCCGCCAAGCGCACCGCCGAGCAGCGCGCCGAGGCCGAGCGCGCCGCCCGGCCGCCCGCCCCCGCCGGATCCGCCCGGCCCGCACAGCCCCTCCAGGGCCGTCAGGACGAACGCGAACAGCTGGTCCGGCTGCTCGCCCGCGGCCGCTCCGTCCGGCTCACCGGGGCCCCCGGCTCCGGCCGCACCAGCCTCCTCGACCTGGTCGCCGAGGACTGCGAGGACCTCGCCCCCGAGGGCGTGGTCCGCCTCAGCGGCCTCGGTCGCACCGCCGCCGACCTGCTGCACGAGCTCTTCCACGCCGTCTTCGACGCCCCCCTCCACCGCCCGGACGACGAAGAGCTGCGCGCCCTCGTCCGCGAGATCGGCGCGGTCGTCGTCATCGACGACCTCGACCTCGGCGGCGCCGCCCTGGACGAACTGCTGGACGCGACGCCCGAGTGCGCCTTCCTGCTCGGCGCGACCCCGGACACCCCGCTGCCCACCGCGGACTCCGCCGTCGAGGAGGTCGTCCTCACCGGCCTCGACCGTGCGGGCGGCGTCGAGGTCATCGAGCACGCCGTCGGCCGCGTCCTCACCGAGGAAGAGGCCAACTGGGCCGGCGACCTCTGGTTCGAGTCCGAAGGCCTGCCGCTCCGGTTCGTCCAGGCCGGCGCCCTGCTCTCGCAGCGCGACCGGCTGCGGGCCGGCGCGGACGCGGTCGACGCGTTCGGCGTCTTCGAGGACGCCCGGCCCTTCGTCGCGCCCGCCGACGCCGACCTCGTCGCCGGGGCCGGCGAAGCCGAGGAGATACCCCTGCCCTCGCTCGGCGAGGCCGCCGCGCCCGCCCCGCTGCTCGCCGCCCGGCTCAGCGCCTGCGCCCGCGCCGCCCTGCGCTTCGCCGTCGCCCTCGGCGGCGAGGTCCCGCACCAGGCCCACCTGCCCGCCCTGGTCGGCGACACCCACGCCGACGCGGCCCTCGGCGAACTGGCCGCCTGCGGACTCGTCTCCCCGGTCGGCACCCGCTACCGGCTCGCCGCGGGCGTCCAGACCCAGCTGGAGGCCGCCGGATACGCCGACGACCGCGCGGACCGCGCCCACGCCGCCGCCCAGCACTACGCCTGGTGGGCCGGACACCCCTCGGTCACCCCCGAGAGGGTGTGCGCCGAGGCCGACGCCGTGCTCGCCGCCCTCACCGCGGTCGTCCCCGCCACGACCCGGCCCGACGAGGGCGAGGAGTCCACCCCCGTCCAGCTCGCCCGCACCGCCGCGCCCGCCTTCGCCGCGGGCCTGCACTGGAGCGCCTGGGAGAGCAGCCTGCACGAGGGCGCCGAGGCCGCCCGGCTCGCCGGGGAGTCCGCCGACCGCGCCTACTTCCACCACGAGCTCGGCGTCCTCGCCCTGTGCGTCGGCGAACTCGACCGGGCCCGCTCGGAGCTCGAGGCCTCCCTCGCCCTGCGCTCCACCATCGCCGACAAGCGCGGCACCGTCGCCGGCCGCCGCGCCCTCGCCCTGGTCTCCGACCGCTCCGGCGACGTGCCCGGCCTGGCCGCGGCGACCGCCGGCGAGGAGGTGCCCGACGCCCGCCACGAGGAGTCGGCGTCCCCGCCCCGCGGCATCCAGGCGGCCCTTCCGACCTACCCGCCGGACGCCGAGACCGTCGTTCACCGCTCTGCGGCCCCGTCGACGCCCGCCAAGCACAGCCGGGGCGGCCTGAAGAACCTGGCCAAGCGCAACCTCGTCGCGGCCGGCGCGGGCGCCCTGCTCGTCGCCGTCCTCGGCACGGTGGTCGGGCTCGGCGCGACGTCCAACAACGACGCCAACGACCCCTCCAACCAGGTCAGCGTCAACCCGTCCGCCAGCACCGGCCTGGACGACGGCGGCCTGGACTCCGACACCCCGGGCGACGACACCGGCTCCTCCGGCGACACGGGCACGGCCACCAGCAGCCCGACGGACCCGGGCCCGGACGATCCGACGCCGAGCACCAGTAGTTCGCAGGGCTCGGGCAGCGACGAGGAGTCCGACACGCCCAAGCCGTCGTCGAGCGCGACGACCAGGCCGCCGTCGCACACACCGACGACCCCGACGGAGACACCTTCGGACACTCCCTCGGAGACACAGACGGAGACGCAGACGAGCACGCCGTCCGACTCGGCCAGCCCATCTCCCTCCGGGAGCATCTCGACCTCGGCCAGCAGCTCGATGTCGTCGTCGCCCGCCAGCTCGATCAGCTCCGCCGCGAGCAGTGCCTCGCCGGATCAGTTGATCTGAGCGCCTCCGGGCAGCGCCGAGGGCCGGGTTCCCGTCAGGGGAGCCCGGCCCTCGGTGGGTGCGGGGGTCAGAACAGCCGCAGCTTGTCGTCCTCGATGCCGCGCATCGCGTTGTAGTCCAGGACCTGGCAGCCGATGCCGCGGTCCGTGGCGAGCACGCGGGCCTGCGGCTTGATCTCCTGGGCCGCGAACACCCCGCGGACCGGCGCGAGATGCGGGTCACGGTTCAACAGCTCGAGATAGCGGGTGAGTTGCTCGACCCCGTCGATCTCGCCGCGCCGCTTGATCTCCACCGCGACGGTCTGACCCTCCGCGTCCCGGCACAGGATGTCCACCGGGCCGATGGCGGTCATGTACTCGCGGCGGATGAGGGTGTAGCCCTCGCCGAGGGTCTCGATGCGGTCCGCGAGCAGCTCTTGGAGGTGCGCTTCCACGCCGTCCTTGATCAGGCCCGGATCGACGCCCAGTTCGTGCGACGAGTCGTGGAGGATCTCCTCCATCGTGATGATGAGCTTCTCGCCGCCTTTGTTGATGACGGTCCAGACGCCTTCTTCGTCGCCCGTGCCCTCCTTCAGCGTGCAGGGCGGCGACATCCAGTTCAGGGGCTTGTAGGCCCGGTCGTCCGCATGGATCGAGACGCTGCCGTCCGCCTTCACCAGAATGAGACGGGGGGCGGAGGGGAGGTGGGCGGTGAGCCGGCCGGCGTAGTCGACGGAGCACCGGGCGATGACGAGACGCATGGGGCGCAACGCTATCCGACCCGCATGCGCGGACGCGATTCGCCCGCCCGTCTCCCGCCACCACCCTCAACCGAGGCCCCTTCGGGCCCACCCCTTTTGATCCGGAAAAAGATCGTTCGACAGTGGCCGATTGTGTGCCACATAGGGGTTCCCTATGTGCCCATTCTCCTGGTGCGGTCACGGTCCGTTGCCTACCGTAGTGAACGGGAGGTCGCGATGCGTGTACTCAGCGTGTGCGGTGTTTCGGCATGCGGACTCCCTTTCCCTGTCCGGCAACCCCTGTTGTTCCGGGGGTGCGAGAGGAGTACCCATGTCGCTCGACGTCTCACCGGCGCTACTCGAACAGGCCGAGCGAGGCGAGGTCGACGAAGCAGAATTCGTCGACTGCGTCCGGACCTCCCTGCCCTATGCATGGGAGATGGTCAGCTCCCTGGTGGCCCAGCTGAAGGTGGACGGCGGAGACTTCGCCGACAACCAGACGCCCCCGCCGGACGAGCAGGCGCGCGGCCAGTTGCTGCGTGCGCTCGCGAGTGACGCGATACGCGGCGCGCTGCAGCGGCACTTCGGTGTGCGGCTGGCCTTCCAGAACTGCCACCGGGTGGCGGTGTTCCCGTTGGACTCGGCTGTCGACGAGAAGCTCACCCGGTTCACCTCGGTCCGCAGTCAGGTACTGAACCAGTCCCCGGAATTCCGGGACTGCTGAGGTACCCGTGTGAACCTGTTGCTTGCCGCTCCTGACGCGGGAGGTGCCATCAGTACGGGAGCGGCAAGCTTCGCGGTCGGCTGGGCCGCTCACCCGAGGTGGGGGAGCACCTCAGCGCCCAGCCGCCGTACGTTCTCCTCCGTGGCCGCCAGGTCGCCGGAGCCCTCGACGAGCAGGGCGAAACGCGAGATGCCGGTCCGCTCGCTGGTCGCCGCGAGGCGGTCGACGCACAGCCGCGGGGTGCCCACCGGGTGCAGCCCGCAGAGCAGTTCGGTGTACGCCACCGGGTCCCGCATACCGCGGGCCCGGCCGTCGACCGTCACATGCGCGTCGAGCCCCTGCCGCAGCCAGCCCGGCATCGCCTTCACCAGCGTCTCCACCGCGTCCGTGCGCCGGTCCGCGATCTGGCAGACGCCCGCCGAGACATGCGCCACACTCCGGATCTCGTCCCCGGACCGCCCGGCCGCGCGCGCGTACTGCCGCCACAGGGCGACCATCTCGGCCTTCTCCTCGTCCCCCACGTGCATGCCGAGGAGCATCGGCAGCCCGCGCTCGGCGGCCAGCCGCACGCTCACCGGCGAGGTGCAGGCGACGACGACCTCCGGCCCGCCGACGTCCGTCAGCGCCTCCGACGGCCTTGGCACGACGGCGACTTCACGGAACCGGAAACGCTCGCCGTCGGCCCCCACGGAGGGCTCGCGCAGCCAGCGCACCAACAGATCGAGTGATTCCGGGAACCCCTGCTCGTACGCCTCCAGACCTGAGCCGAACACCTCCAGGTCGACCCACGGTCCGCCGCGCCCCACGCCCAGCGAGAAGCGGCCGCCGCTCGTCAGATGCAGCAGCGCGGCCTGTTCGCCGAGGGCGACGGGATGGACGGTGGGCAGCACGCTGACCGCCGTGCCGACCCGGATACGGCGGGTGCGGCCCAGCAGCAGAGCGGCGAGCGTCACCGCCGACGGGCATGTGCCGTACGGCACGAAGTGGTGCTCGGCCAGCCAGACCGAGTCGAGACCCGCCTCCTCGGCCACCTCGGCCGAGCGGACCGCACGGTGCAGCGCCTCGCCCTGACCCTGGCCGGGAAACTGCGCTCCCAACACGAAACTTCCAACGCGCATGGACTTTCCTGCTTCCTTGGCTCCGACACGGAGCTCCCCCACCCGGCATAACCGTCTGACACGTGCCGAGGACACGGCCTGGCGAAGAGATTTGCGGATTGTCTGCAGAATGCGACGTTCGGGAGGGGGACTTGTGGGGGTGGCTGCCCTACGGGTGCCCGCGTTCACGCCGCGTAGGCTGGATACCAACCCTGCTTCCTGTATAGCCCCGTGAGGTGTCCTGTGTCCCCGCGTCGCAACCGACCCAAGGGTGAGGGCTCGTCCGGCCAGAGTGCCGAGGACGACCGCACGAGCCGTTACGGCGGCTGGCAGTCGGCGGAGAGCTGGCACGGCGAGCAGTGGAGCGTACGGCATGTGGCCGGGGCGAGCGCACAGGGCAAGGCGTACCGGTGCCCCGGCTGCGACCAGCTGATCCCCGACGGCGTCCCGCACGTCGTCGTCTGGCCCGAGCACGCGGGCGTCGACGACCGCCGGCACTGGCACAAGGCGTGCTGGAACGCACGGGACCGCCGCACCCCAGGGGTGCGGCGGTCCCGAAACGCGCCGAAGTTCTAGACGTCCCGCTTCTCCAGCAGGGCGAAGGCGGCGCCGAGGACGGCGGCCGTCAGGCCCAGCGCGATCCACAGCGGGTCCCAGCCGCTCGGACCGCTGTCGCTGAGCGAGGACGAGTAGAAGATGCTCAGCTGGTTCGGGATCGAGTACTCGAACAGGGCCTGCTGAAGGTCCGCCAGCGAGGACGAGAACATGAAGATCGCGATGACCAGCGGGGCCAGCAGGACGCCGATCATGATGGTGATGGCGCCCGCCGAGTGCCGGATGATCGAGCCGACGGCCAGCGAGAGCAGCCCGAGCAGCGCGATGTAGAAGGAGACGCCGAAGGTGGCCTTGAGCCATTCCTCGCCGCTCGGCTGCCGGGCGTCGCCCAGCATGCCCACATGCACCATGGCGACGAAGCCCGAGGACGCGAGCGTCACGACGAACGCGACGGCGAAGAACACGATCGCCTTCGCCACGAGGACCCGGCTGCGGGACGGGCAGGCCACCATCGTCGTCCGGATCATGCCGGTGCCGTACTCCGAGGCCGTGGTCAGCACGCCGAGCGTGATGATGCACATGCTGCCCAGCAGCACCCCGAAGAAGCCGAACGACAGTGCCGTCTCGCCGGCGAGGTCGGCCTCGGAGGCGTTCGCGGAGACGATCGCCCCGGCCAGCAGTCCGATGCCGACGACGAGCAGCACGAACACGCCCAGCGTCCACATCGTGGAGCGCACCGACCGGATCTTCGTCCACTCCGAGGCGACGGCGTGCCCGAGGTGGGTGGGCACGATCGGGATCGGCGAGGTGTAGCCCGGCACGGGCACGGGAGCGGCGTACGAGGGACCGGGCGCCCCCTGCCAGGCGGGCGCGGCCTGCGGCGACGGATGCTGCGGGGTGCTCATCGGGCGTCCTCGGACTTGGTCGTGGCGTCGGGTGCGGGGGTGGGCGCGGACACGGCCGACGCCTTGTCCAGCGAGGGGGCGGGCGCGGCCGGTACCTCGCTCGCGGGTGCTGCGGGTGCTGCGGGTGCTGCGGGTGCTGCGGGTGCTGCGGGTGCTGCGGGCGTGATCGGGGCGGCGGGCTGGGCCGGAGCGGCCTGAGCGGCCGACGCGGCCGGGGGCTGTGCGGGGGCGTGCGCGGGGCCCTGGGCGTACGGGTTGGCGACGTTCGGGCCCGGGGCCACCGCGGGTGCGCCCGGAGCGCCGTAGGCCCCGTAGGAGGCGGCCGGGGGTGTCTGGGCGGGCTGCGGCGGCGCGTAGCCCTGCTGCTGCGGATGCGGCGGGGCGTACCAGCCGGGCTGGCCCTGACCCGGCACCGGCATCGGCGGCTGCGCGCCCGGCGGCAACTGCTGCTGGAGCCCGGCCTTCTGGTCGATGGTGGACCGGTAGTCCACGGCGCCCTGCGTCATCCGCATGTACGCCTCCTCCAGCGAGGCCTGGTGCGGCGACAGCTCCCACAGACGGACGTCGGCGTCATGGGCGATGTCGCTGATGCGGGGGAGGGCGAGCCCGGTCACGCGCAGGGCCCCGTCCTGCTCGGGCAGAACGGCGCCGCCCGCCTCGGTGAGCGCCGAGGCCAGCTTCTCGCGCAGCTGCGGCTCGGTGTGCGGGATGCGCACGCGCGCGAAGTCGGCGGAGTTGGTCGAGATGAAGTCCTTCACGCTCATGTCGGAGAGCAGCTGGCCGCGTCCGATGACGATCAGATGGTCGGCGGTCAGCGCCATCTCGCTCATGAGGTGCGAGGAGACGAAGACGGTACGGCCCTCCGCCGCGAGCGACTTCATCAGGTTGCGCACCCAGAGGATGCCCTCGGGGTCGAGGCCGTTGACCGGCTCGTCGAACAGCAGCACCTGAGGGTCGCCGAGCAGCGCGGCCGCGATGCCGAGCCGCTGGCCCATGCCGAGCGAGAAGCCCTTGGAGCGCTTGCGGGCCACGTCCTGGAGGCCGACCACGCCGAGCACCTCGTCGACCCGCCGGGCCGGGATGCCGGACAGCTGGGCCAGGCACATCAGGTGGTTGCGGGCGTGCCGGCCGCCGTGCACGGCCTTGGCGTCGAGCAGGGCGCCCACCTGGCGGGGCGCGTTCGGCAGCCGGCGGTACGGGTAGCCGCCGATCGTCACCGATCCCGCGGTGGGGTTGTCCAGGCCCAGGATCATCCGCATGGTCGTCGACTTGCCCGAGCCGTTAGGTCCGAGGAAGCCGGTGACGGCGCCGGGCCGCACCTGGAAGGAAAGGTTGTACACAGCGGTCTTGTCGCCGTACCGCTTGGTCAGGCCGACAGCCTCGATCATGCTCCGCACCCATCGAAAGGTTCAGGACAGCAGGGCACACGCCCCCGTAAGGGTTAGGAGGATAGCTGGGCGCTGACGGTTCCGCTCAAAAGAAAGCAAAGGCGAAAGCGTTACGCGTCGCGCTTCTTCAGCAGGAGGTATCCGCCCGCGAGCGCGGCGACCACCCACAGCGCCATGATGGCCAGCCCGCCCCACGGTCCGTACGGGGTGTCGTCGTCGATCGGCGTGACCACCTGCATGATCTTGCTGCCCGCCTGGTCGGGCAGATACCGGCCGATCTTCTTCGTCGCGGGGACGTTCCCCAGGATGTTGGAGATCAGGAAGAAGAACGGCATCAGGATGCCGAGCGACAGCATCGGCGAGCGCAGCATCGTGGCCACGCCCATCGAGAACACCGCGATCAGGGTCATGTACAGGCCACCGCCGATGACCGCGCGCAGGACTCCGCTGTCGCCGATCGACGCCTTGTGGGCGCCGAGCATCGCCTGTCCCAGGAAGAACGTGACGAAGCTGGTGACGAGTCCGACGGCGAGACAGAGCCCGGCGGCCACCGTGATCTTGCTGAACAGGAACGTGCCGCGCTGCGGAACGGCGGCCAGCGAGGTGCGGATCATGCCGGTGCTGTACTCGTTCGACACCACCAGCACGCCGAACACGATCATCGCGAGCTGTCCGAGGCTCATCCCGGCGAAGCTGATGAACGTCGGGTCGAAGGACAGCCGGTCGTCGCGGCTCATGTTGTCGAACTCGTTCTTCGACAGCGCGGAGATCAGCATGCCGAGGGCGATCGTGACGACCACGGCCAGCGAGAGCGTCCACACGGTGGACGCCACCGACCGGATCTTGGTCCACTCGGACCGGATGACCTGGGTCGCCGCCATCATCGGCTCCTCGTCCAGTCGTCGCCCCACGGCTCTTCGGGGGGCGTGTCCGCGTGCGCGTGGTACTCCACCGACTCCGCGGTCAGCTGCATGAACGCCTCCTCCAGGGAGGCCTGCTGGGGGCTCAGCTCGTGCAGCACGAGCTGGTGCTGCGCGGCCAGCTCGCCGATGCGCTCGGCCTTGCCGCCGTCCACCTCCAGCACCCCGCTGCCCGTCTCCACGACGGTGACCCCGGCACTGTGCAGCACGTCGAGCAGGCGCTCCCGCTGCGGGGTGCGGACACGGACGTAACTGCGCGAGTTCTGCTCGATGAAGTCGGCCATGGAGGTGTCGGCGAGCAGCCGGCCCTGGCCGATCACGACGAGATGGTCCGCGGTCAGCGCCATCTCGCTCATCAGGTGGGAGGAGACGAACACCGTCCGCCCCTGCGCGGCCAGCGATTTCATCAGGTTGCGGATCCAGTGGATGCCCTCGGGGTCGAGGCCGTTCACCGGCTCGTCGAACATCAGGATCCGAGGGTCGCCGAGCAGCGCGCCCGCGATGCCGAGCCGCTGCCCCATGCCGAGCGAGAACCCCTTGGCCTTCTTCTTCGCCACGGCGGTCAGCCCGACGGTGTCCAGCACCTCGTGCACCCGGCTCTTCGGGATGCCGTTGCTCTGCGCCAGACACAGCAGATGGTTGAAGGCGCTGCGCCCGCCGTGCATGGCCTTGGCGTCCAGCAGGGCGCCGATGTACTTGAAGGGGTCCTTGAGCCGGTCGTAGTGCTGCCCGTCGATGCGGACGTCCCCGGCGGTGGGCCGGTCGAGGCCGAGCATCATCCGCATGGTGGTGGACTTGCCGGCGCCGTTGGGACCGAGGAAGCCCGTGACGATGCCCGGTCTCACGGTGAAGGTGAGGTTGTTCACCGCCAGCTTCTCGCCGTACCGCTTCGTCAGGCCTTCCAGCTCGATCATGCCGACACGCTAGTGCGCGACGAAGCCCTCTGCCACCGCAGTGACGGAGGGCTTCGTCGATGTTCAGTCGCTGTACCGCCGGACGTTACCGGGACTGCTGGGCCGGAACCCCACGGGAGATCGGCTCGTCGTCCGTGGACGGCGTGCCGGCCGCGGCGACCGCGGCGCCGGTCAGCGTGGCGAGCATCTCGCGGACGTTCGTCAGCTGGGCGTTGATGCTGTCGCGACGGTTGGTGAGGGCCGCCAGCTCGCGCTCGGATTCCGAACGGATCCGGTCCGCCTTGGCATTGGCGTCGGCGACGATGTCCTCGGCCTGACGCTGAGCGGTCTCCACCGTCTGACGGGCGCGACGCTCCGCGTCCGTGCGCAGCTTCTCGGCCTCCAGCCGCAGCTGCTCCGCGCGGTGCTCGATCTCCGCGAGACGCTTCTCCGCCTTCTGCTGACGGGACGCCAGGTCGCGCTCCGACTGCTCGCGGCGCTTGGCGAGGTTGGTCTCGAAGTCGGCGGCGGCCTGGGCGGCCTTGGCACGGGTCTCCTCGAAGAGGGCGTCGGCCTCCTCACGCTTCGACTGCGCGTCCTTCTGCGCCTCCGAACGCAGCTGCGACGCGTCGCTCTTGGCCTTCTCGACGATCCGGACGCCCTCGTCCTCAGCCTTGGCCTTGCGCTCCGCAGCGAACGATTCTGCGTCGTTGCGAACCTGCTGGGCCGCCGACTCGGCGAGCTCGCGGTGCTGCTCGGCCGCCCGCCGGGCCTCCTCGCGCAGATCCTTGGCCTCTTCCTCGGCGAGGCGGAGGATCTTCTCGACACGCGCGCCGAGACCCGCGTACGACGGCTCGGCGTCGCTTACCTGGGCCTGGGCGTTCTGCGTTTCGAGGTGGAGCTCCTCGATGCGCTTTTCCAAAGCAGTGATACGGGCCAGAGCGCTGTCACGGTCGGAGACGAGCTTCGAGATGCGTTCGTCCACCTGAGCGCGGTCGTACCCACGCCGCACAAGCTCGAAGCCGTAGGGGGAAGTGTCGCTCATGGGGTTCCTGTCGAATGAGACCGGTGAGGTGATAGGTGGAATCCTAGGGGCCAGAGCGGTGTGTCATAGAGCGTATGCGTGTTTGATCTGGAGAATGACACCCCTTTTGGGTGGCTGACCGGCAGTACCCTTGCCAAAGATTCGGTCAAAGACGCCAGACTTTAACGCAATTCACACATTCCGCTAGCCGTCCGAGGACTTCCCACCCGATCGGGGCGACCCGATGGTCACACCCGCCTTGACGCCCCCGTCCTTGCCGCCGGCCGGGGCCTCGAAGGACTCCAGCGCCTCCAGGACGTCCTGCACCCGGGAGATCTCGGCGTTGATGTCCTCGCGCCGACGCACCAGGACCTCCAGTTCGCGCTTGCCCTCCTCGACCGTGCGCCGCGCCTCGCGGATCGCCTCGGCCTTGAGCTCCTCGGCCTCCCGCACCAGCGTCGACTTCTTCTGCTCGGCCTCCTTGAGCAGCCCCTCGGCTTTCTTCACGGCGGCGATACGGACCTTGCCCGCCTCGGAGTTGGCGTCCGACACCAGCTCCTTCGCCTTCGCCTGAGCCTTGGTGAGCTGCTCCTCGGACGCCTTGATGAGCGCGTCGCAGCGGTCGCCGGTCGACTTCATGGTCTCGGAGGCCTCGCGGCGGGCCCGCTCGTGCAGCGCCTCGATCTCGTTCGTGATGCGGTCGCGCAGCTCCTCGGCCCGCTCCCTTATGGCCGTCGCGTCCCGACGGGCGCCGACGAGCAGCTCGTCCGCGTCCGTACGGGCCCTCTCCACCCGGGAATTGCCCTCGACGGTCGCCTCGGACACCAGCCGGTCCGCCTCGCTGCGGGCCGCGCCGACCATCGAGTCGGCCTGCGCCTCCGCGTCCGCGGTCGCCTGCTGCGCCTGGGTCTGCGCCTCGTTGAGCAGTTTGTCCGCCTCGGCCGCGGTCTCCGTGATGAGGGTGTCGACCTGCTCGGCCGCCTCGGAGCGCCGTTTGTTGGACTCCTTGCGGGCCTCGTCCAGCGTCGAGTCGGCCTCCTCGCGGGCCACGCTCATCAGACGGTCGGCCTCCGCGGCCGCCTCCCGCTTGAAGCGCTCGGCCTCGGCACGGACCCGCTCGGAGTGCGCCTGCGCGGAACCCACCGTGTCGGCGGCCTCGGCACGCAGCCGCTCCGCGTCCCCGGAAGCGTCCGAGATCAGCTTCTCCGCCTTGGCGACCGACTCGGCGCGCAGCCGCTCGGCCTCCGTGATCGTCTCCGACTGGAGCAGCTCCGCCTCGTTGCGTGCCTCGGTGATGAGGGTGTCGGCCTGCGTCGCCGCGTCCGAACGGATGCGGTTGGCGTCGTCGCGGGCCTCGGCCCGGGTGCGCGACGCGTCTTGGTCGGCCTGCGCGATGGCGTCCGAGACCTCGGTGCGCACCCGCTGGGCGTGCGCCGACGCGTCCGAGCGCAGCCGCTCCGCCTCCGCGATCGCCTCGCCGACGGTCCGCTCGGCCAGCGCCTGCGCGGCCTCCGAGGCATCGCTCGCCTCGCGCCGGACCCGGCTCGCGTCCTCGGCGGCCCGCTCCCGCTCGGCGTAGGCGTCGGCGCGGACCCGGTCCGCCTCCTCCTGGGCCTCGCGCCGGGTACGGTCCGCCGCGTGCTCGGCGGCGGAACGCAGCCCGATGATCTCGTCCTGGGCCTGCTCGTGCAGCCCCACCACGGAGTCCCGCACCTGCTGCGCGTGCTGCTCGGCCGCCGACACCATCTCGACGGCCCGCCGGTCGGCCTCCTCGACCAGCCGGACGGCCTCGGTCTGGGCCTCCTCGACGCGCTTGCGCGCCGAGGCCAGCAGTTCCTCGCTCTGGTCGCGGGCCCGCTCGCGCTCCTGGTCGGCCTCCTGGCGGGCGGAACCGAGAAGATCCTCGGCCTCGCGCCGGCGCCGCAGGGCCTCCTCCTGGGCGGCGGCCAGCGTCTCGGTCGCCTCGTCGGCCAGCCGCTCGGCCGCGGCCGCCGCCTCCGCGCGCAGCCGGTCGGCGGTGTCCTGCGCCTCGGACTTCAGCCGCTCCGCCTCGGCGGCGGCCTCGGACCGCAGCCGTACGGCGATGGCCTCGCCCTCGGCACGCGAGGCGGACGCGTCGGCGGCGGCCTCGTTGCGCAGCCGGTCGGCCTCCGCGTCGGCCTGCTGCTGGAGGCTGCGGATCCGCTCCGCGGCCTCGCCGCGCAGCCGGTCGGTCTCCTCGGCGGCCTCGCGACGGATCCGCGCGGCCTCCTCGCGGGCGTCGGTCAGCGCCTGCTCGGCGGAGGCGAACCGGGCCTCCGCGTCCGTGTGCAGCCGGGTCAGCTCCTCGGCGGCCTCCGCCTGCCGGGCGTCTATCCCGCGCTCGGTCTCCTCGCGCAGCTCGCGCGCCGCCTGCTCGGCGTTGGCGGTGATGGTCTCGGCGAGCTCCACCGCCTCCTCGCGGGAGCGCTCGGCCTCCGCGCGGGTGCGCTCCAGGGTCTCCTCGGCCTGCCGGCGCAGCGTGGTGGCGCGCTCGATGGCCTCGGTGCGCACCTTCTCGCTGTCCGAGGTGGCCTTCTGGCGCAGCTCGTCCGCGTCGGCCCGCGCCTTGGACAGCAGCTCCTCGGCGGTCCTGGCCGCTTCCTCGATCTGCTGGACGGCCTCCCTGCGGGCCTCCGCGCGGATCTTCTCGCCCTCGGCCACCGCGTCGGCGCGCAGCTGCTCGGCCTCGCCGCGCAGCCGGCGCGCCTCCTCCTGCAGCTCGACGGTCTTGGCGCGGTACTCCTTGGTGTCGTCCTTCGCGGAGCCCTTGAGCTGCTCGGCGATGTCGTGCGCCTCGGACCGCAGCCGGTCCGCCTCGTTCTCCGCCTCGCGGCGGATCCGCTCGGCCTCCTCGGCGGCGGCCTTGGTGGTGTTCTGCGCGTCCTCCTGCGCCCGGTTCAGGACGTCCTCGGCGGTCTTGGCCGCCTTCGACAGCTGGGTCGCCGACTCCTCGGCGGTCAGCGTGCGGGCCCGCTCCGAGGCCTCGCCGACGATCTTCTCGGCCTCCGCGCGGGCGTCCGCGACGACCTGCTCGGCCGACTCCTTGGTCGCCTCGGCCTCCTTGGTGGCCTCGGTGACCAGGCGGGCGACCTGCTCCTTCGCGGTGCGGGTGCGCTGCTCGTTGGCCGACTCGGCGCTCGCGAGCGCCTTCTCGGCGGCGGCCTTCGCCTCGCCGAGCACCTTGTCCGCCTCGGCCTGCGCCTTGCGCAGCGCTTCGTCGGCCTCGGACATGCGCAGATCGGCGGCGCGGCTGAGCTCACCGGCCTGGCGGCGGGCCGCGTCGGACTCCGTGACGGTGGAGTTGCGCAGCTGCTCCGCGTGGTCGTTGGCCTCCTGGGCCTGGCTGGAGGCGGCGGTCAGCAGCCGGTCGGCGTCCGTGCGGGCCCGCAGCAGAAGCTGCTCGGCCTCGGCACGGGTCGTCTCGGCGTCGGCCTGGAGCCGCTGGCGGGCCTCCGTGGCGACCCGCTCGGCCTCGGCGCGAGCGGCCGCCAGGGACTGCTCGGCCTCGGCCCGCGACTCGTCGAGCAGTCGGCGCGCCTGTGCCTCGGTGCGGGCCCGCAGCTGCTCCGCCCACGCCACGTTCTCGTTGACGTGCGACTCGACGTTCTGCCGGCGCTCCGCCAGCTCCTGGTCGAGTTGCTGGCGCCGGGCCACCGCCTCCTGATGCAGCTCCGCCTGCAGACGCGCCGCCTGCTCGGCGTGCTCCTGGAGGATGCGCTGCGTCTGGGCGCGGGTCTGGCTGAGCTCGCGCTCGGCGTCCTGCCGCAACTGGTCGGCCTGCATCTGCGCATTGCGCAGCATCTGCTCGGCCTGGTACCCGATGTCGCCGCCGTCGAAGGCGGGCCGGGACATGATGGTGCGGCGCGCCTCGTGCAACTTGGCGCGCAGCACCTCGACCTGGTAGCCGAGGTCCTCGGCATGCTGAATCGCCTTTTCCCGCTCGGTCTTCAGCCGCTTCATCTCGGCTTCGAACCGAGTCAGGTGGTCGACGTCAGCCGCCGGCTCCCGCTCCTGGCTCTCGTAGCCCCGCACTGCGCGGTCCCATCCGTCCCTGGTCGCAAGCTTCCCGAACGAGCTCCGTCCATCCGCCGAACGGGGCCCCCGGGGAATGGTGTCAGATCAACGACGGAGCATGGGCTGCTGCCCCGACGCTCGTCCCCCGAAACCCGGACCCCGGCTGCGTCCCGCCGCCGAACGGCAGGACCGGGTCGCCCCGGTGTGAGCGGCGACCGAGCCCAACCCTACCGGCCCATATGTACGAGGGTCAGTGCTCAGGTGACTCAACAGGGGCCGAAGTGACCAGTTCTGTCAGTACTCCGTGGCAATCCTTTGGATGCAGGAACGTGATTCGTGACCCCATGGAGCCGATCCGGGGCTCTTCGTACAGAACGCGTACGCCCTTGGCGCGGATGTCCGCGGAGTCGCCGTCCACGTCCGCCGTGCCGAAAGCGATGTGGTGGACGCCCTCGCCGTTCTTGGCGAGCCACTTGCCCACGGCCGAATCCTCCCGGGTCGGCTCGAGAAGCTGCAGGTACGAGGCGCCTCCGTCGGACGTATCGTTGATCTTGAGCATGGCCTCGCGCACGCCCTGCTCCTCGTTGACCTCGGAGTGGAAGACCTCGAAGCCGTAGGTGGAGCGGTAGAACTCGACGGTCGCGTCGAGGTCGTGGCAGGCGATCCCGATGTGGTCGATTCGCGTCAGCATGGTGTCAGTGCAGCGCGAAGGAGGTGGTTACGCAACGTGCGCGCGATCACACTGACGGCCCGATGACGGCACGGAGTGCCACTCAGTACATTCGCAGTAAACCCTCGTTCACTCCTCGGCCAGTGCAGGCCGGTAAGGGGAATCGCAGCTCATGACTGGATCGACTGGTACCAACGGCACGACCTCGGTGATCGTCGCGGGCGCGCGTACGCCCATGGGACGACTGCTGGGCTCCCTGAAGTCCTTCTCCGGAGCCGACCTCGGCGGTTTCGCGATCAAGGCCGCCCTCGACCGTGCCGGGATCGGCGGCGACCAGGTGCAGTACGTCATCATGGGCCAGGTGCTCCAGGCCGGGGCGGGACAGATCCCGGCGCGCCAGGCCGCGGTCAAGGCCGGCATCCCGATGAACGTGCCGGCGCTCACGATCAACAAGGTGTGTCTGTCGGGCCTCGACGCGATCGCGCTCGCCGACCAGCTGATCCGCGCGGGCGAGTTCGACATCGTGGTGGCCGGCGGCCAGGAGTCCATGACCAACGCCCCCCACCTGCTGCCGAAGTCCCGCGAGGGCTTCAAGTACGGCGCGATCGAGATGCTCGACGCGATGGCGCACGACGGGCTGACCGACGCCTTCGAGAACATCGCCATGGGCGAGTCCACGGAGAAGCACAACACCCGCCTGGGCATCGCCCGCCCGGAGCAGGACGAGATCGCCGCCCTGTCCCACCAGCGCGCGGCCGCCGCCCAGAAGAACGGCGTCTTCGAGGCCGAGATCACCCCGGTCGAGATCCCGCAGCGCAAGGGCGAGCCGGTCGTCTTCAGCAAGGACGAGGGCATCCGCGCCGACACCACGGCGGAGTCCCTGGGCAAGCTTCGCCCGGCCTTCACCCGGGACGGCACCATCACCGCGGGCACGTCCTCGCAGATCTCCGACGGCGCGGCCGCCGTCGTCGTGATGAGCAAGGCCAAGGCCGAGGAGCTGGGCCTCGCCTGGATCGCCGAGATCGGCGCCCACGGCAATGTGGCCGGACCGGACAACTCGCTGCAGTCGCAGCCGTCCAACGCCATCCTGCACGCCCTCAAGAAGGAGGGCCTGGACGTCTCCGACCTGGACCTGATCGAGATCAACGAGGCCTTCGCCGCTGTCGCCGTGCAGTCAATGAACGACCTGGGCGTGTCCACGGAAAAGGTGAACGTGAACGGCGGCGCGATCGCCCTGGGCCACCCGATCGGCATGTCCGGCGCCCGCCTCGTGCTGCACCTGGCCCTGGAGCTGAAGCGCCGGGGCGGCGGCGTCGGCGCGGCCGCGCTGTGCGGCGGCGGCGGTCAGGGTGACGCGCTGATCGTCCGGGTACCCAAGGCCTGAGGCCCCGTCGGCCCCTTGGTTCCTTTCCGAACGGAGCTGTGATGCAGGACGTCTCCTCGCTGGTCGCCCAGGCCAGGGAAGGCCGGCCCAGGGCCGTGGCCCGGCTGATCTCCCTGGTGGAGGGGGCGTCCCCGCAGCTCAGGGAGGTCATGGCGGCCCTGGCCCCGCTGACGGGGAACGCGTACGTCGTCGGCCTGACGGGCTCGCCGGGCGTCGGCAAGTCCACGTCGACCTCCGCGCTGGTCACCGCCTACCGCAAGCAGGGCAGACGGGTCGGCGTCCTGGCCGTCGACCCGTCGTCGCCGTTCTCCGGGGGAGCCCTGCTCGGCGACCGCGTCCGGATGTCGGAGCACGCCTCCGACCCCGGCGTCTACATCCGCTCCATGGCCACCCGGGGCCACCTGGGCGGCCTCGCCTGGTCGGCCCCGCAGGCGATCCGGGTGCTGGACGCGGCGGGCTGCGACGTGATCCTGGTCGAGACGGTCGGCGTGGGCCAGTCGGAGGTCGAGATCGCCTCCCAGGCGGACACCAGCGTCGTCCTGCTGGCCCCCGGCATGGGGGACGGCATCCAGGCCGCCAAGGCGGGCATCCTGGAGATCGGCGACGTCTACGTCGTCAACAAGGCCGACCGGGACGGCGCCGACGCCACCGTCCGCGAGCTCAACCACATGCTCGGCCTCGGCGAGGCCCGCCGCCCCGGCGACTGGCGGCCGCCCATCGTGAAGACGGTCGCCAGCCGCGCCGAGGGTGTCGACGAGGTCGTCGAGGCGCTGGAGAAGCACCGCGCGTGGATGGAGGAGCAGGGCGTCCTCGACCGGCGACGCGCCTCCCGAGCCGCCCGCGAGGTCGAGACCATCGCCGTCACCGCCCTGCGCGAACGCATCGGCGACCTGCACGGCGACCGCCGCCTCGACACCCTCGCCGAACGCATCGTCGCCGGCGACCTCGACCCCTACCGCGCGGCGGACGAACTGGTGGCGGGGCTCACCCAGGGCTGAGCCCCGCCGCAGGGGTCTTTCGGGGCCGTCGACCGGCGGGCCTCGGCCGGGGCGCGGCTGCCGCTGCTCACGGCGGGGCTCGGTCTGACGCTGGGCGGCGCGGGACCGGCCTCGGGGCTCGGCACGCTCGCGGTGGCGGCCGCGGCCGCCGGGTTCTTCGTGTCGCCGGCGATCACCACGGCCTACCTGATCGCCGACGAGGCCGCCGCGCCGGAGGCCCGGGTACGGGCCGGGGCGTGGGTCGACACGGCCGTCAACGCGGGGAGCACGGCCGGTACGGCGGCCGCGGGAGCGCTGGCCGCGCGGCTGCCGGTGGGGGTGTGCTTCGCGGTGACGGGGGCGGTGGCGCTGGCGACGGCTGCGGTCGTCGCCAGCGCCGGTCCGCTCCGGCGGGCCGGCCGGCTCGGCGGGCTCGGTCGTCCCGGTCCTGCCTGACCTCGCCCGTGCACACGCTCACGGTCCGTGAGACGCCGACAGGCGGAGCCCTGTTCGAGCTCCGCCTGCCGATCGCCTGATCCCCCGGATCGCCCGGAGGGCGTCCGCTACGGCCGTCCCCGGTGGCCGCGGAGGTGTTCCGCGACGGGCTTGAGGGCCTTGGAGAGTTCCGCCAGGGCCTCGGGGGAGAGGAGGTCGATGAAGTGCCGCCGCACCGAGTCCACATGGTGGGGCGCGACCTTCTGCATCGTCTCCATGCCGTGGTCGGTCAGCACCGCGTACAGGCCGCGGCGGTCCGACTCGCAGTTCTCACGGCGCACCAGGTCCGCGTTCTCCATCCGGGTGATCTGGTGCGAGAGCCGGCTCTTGGACTGGAGCGTGGCGGACGCGAGGTCGCTCATCCGCATCCGGACGCCCTCCGACTCGGAGAGGTTCACGAGGATCTCGTAGTCGTTCATGGTCAGGCCGAACGGTTGGAGATCCTTTTCGAGCTGGTACGTCAACAGCCTGTTGACCTCCAGGTGGGTGCGCCAGGCGCACTGCTCCGCATCGGTCAGCCAGCGCGTGGCCGTTTCGGTCTCCATAAATGAAGTCTACCTAAAATGTTGAAAGGCGAACTAGTGAGGGTGGTGTGACTGTGCGCACGCGTTCGATGTCACACTCCGCAGACTACCGCTCACAGCCCGAAGCGACGCTGGAGGTCCCCCAGCTGTCCGGGAAGGCGCGGTGCGCCGGATTGCGCGCCGTGTCCCCCGTGTCCCCCCGGTCCCGCACCGCCGCCGGGCACCCCCGGCTCGTGCGGAACGGCCCCCGTGGCCTGCTCGGCCATGAGGGTCTCGGTCGACTGCAGCAGCACGGTGCCGGCGCCCACGAACTCGAACTGATGCTCCTCCCCGGAGGCCCCTCCGAGGCCCGTCAGCGCACGTAGACCGCCCATCAGGCCCGTCATGTACCCGTGGTCGTAGTGATGGCACGGGGACGGGCAGTCGGCCCAGCCGACGAGTGCCTGCGGGTCCACCCGGATGGGAGGCTCCATGAACACCACCGGCCCGTTAGATGCGGCCACGAACTTTCCGGTTCCGATCAGCGTGAGAAAACCCGGGACGATCGACTGCTTGAGCGACAGACTTGGCTGAAACGCGAGCAGATTGCCCGAGCGAATGGTCAGATTGCCCTCGTCCAGGTCGTACGAGTTCACGTCGAAGGCCCGGTCGGCGAGGAGCATCTTGCCCGAGCCCTCCGCCACGACCCAGTCGCTCGCGTGCAGAGGCGAATGGAACGAGGTGCGCACGAGACGGTCCAGCCGGCCGTGCCCGACGCCGTTGAAGTCGATCGACCCGTAGTAGGCGATCATCTTCCCCTTCTGCAGGAACCACTGGCTCCCCTTGAGCTCCACGCAGAAGGTGTAGCTGTTCACGTTGTCGTCGACCGGCAGGGTCATGGGGTCGTAGACCGTCGGGCCGCCGCCCGGAGCCCCGTACATGCTCACAGCTTCTCCTCCGACGCCTGGACGAACACCGCACCGCTGCCGCTCAGCTCCAGCTGGAACGCCTCGCCGGAGCCGCGGCCCACCATGTCCCGCCAGCCCAGCGCGGTCGACAGCTTGTTGCGGACGTCGCCGTGGTGGGCCACATAGGCCTGGGGGTCGACGTGGACCGGGCGCTGCGGGGTGATCGGGACCTCGAAGACGCCGCCGTGCGCCATCACGGCCACCGCCCCGTGACCCTTCAGCGTGGTGGTGAACAGCCCCTGCCCGCTGACCTGGCCGCGGACCATGCCCATGACCCCGCCCTGCGCGCCCAGGAACATCGTGCCCTGCTGGAGCGTGCCCTCGAAGGCGAGCAGCCGGTCCGCCTCGACGTACAGCGTGTCGCCGGCGAGCCGGATGACCTGGACATGATGGCCGCCGTGCCCGAAGAAGACCGTGCCGTTGCCCTCGACGGTCATCAGAGGCGTGTCCTCGTTGGCGAGCCGCCGCCCGATCATGGACATCACGCCGCCCTGTCCGCCCTGGACGTTGGGCGTGAAGGACACCTCGCCGCGGTACGCGAGCATGGCGCCGCGCTGACTGAAGAGCCGCTGCCCGGGGGCGACCGTCGCCTCGACCATCTTGGAGTTGATCTCGCGCAGGCTCATGTCACACATCCCCCGCGATCGTGTTGCGCTCGCTCGGCTGGACGTACACCAGGCCGTCCCCCTCGAACCGGATCTGGAAGGCCTCGCCGCCGCCCTCGCCCATGAACGTGCGGAACGTCACACCGGACTGGAAGGACTGCCGGACGTTGCCCTGGTGCGCGACATAGGCGCCGGGGTCGACGGTCAGCGGGTACTGCGGGCTGACACGCAGCACCACGGCCGGCCCGTCCGAGGTGATCGCGGCCAGCCCATGGCCCTCGACCGTCGTCGTGAAGAGCCCGTTGCCCTGGGTCGCGCCGCGCAGCCCGGTGAAACTCGTCCCGGTCCGCAGGCCGGCGTCGGTCGCCAGCAGATTGCTCGACTCGACGTACAACTTGTCGCCCTGGAGCTGGACGAGGTTGATCTCGGAGGCACGGTCGGCGAACCAGCACGTGCCCTGTCCCTTCACCTCCATCACGGTCATCTGCTCACCGGTGAGCCGCCGGGTCACCATGCCCCGGATGCCCTCACCGCCGCCGCTGAGCTTCTTGAAGGCCATCTGCCCGTCGTACGCGACCATCGAGCCGTTCTTCGCCTTCACGGCGTCCCCGGTCATGTCGACGGCAAGCACCTTGCTGCCTTGAAGTCGAAACATCGCCACGCTGCGAAGGTAACCGCCGGACCGGGGCGCGGAACAGCACCCGTAGGTGGAGAGAGACCCTGAACGCACCCCTAGGGGGACCGTTTGCCACAATGGGTGAACGCTTGTGCGTGCGTTCACAAACCGCCGCCCCCTCAAACCTCCCCCGAAGGTGACCCGTGGACCTGAAGACAGCCTCCGCCCTCCGACGCCTGCGCCTGGTCTCCGCCCCGGAAGCCGTGTCCTTCCTCCTGCTGCTGCTCTGCTCGGTGCTGAAGCGGACCACGGACTTCAACGCGGTGCCCGTCATGGGCATGGTCCACGGCGTGCTGTTCATCCTGTACGTGCTCTTCTGGGCGGACGCCTGGAACCGCACCAAGTGGTCCTTCGGGACCGCGGCCCTCTACTTCGTCCTCTCGGTCCTGCCGACCGGCGGCTTCTTCGCCGAGCGCAAGCTGCGCCGTGAGGCCGAGGACGCCGTCATCGCCTCCCGCGCCCGCAAGGAAGGCATCGTGAGCGCATGATCGTCGCCTTCTCGGTCACCCCGCTGGGCGTCGGCGAGGACGTCGGCGAATACGTCGCCGACGCCGTCCGCGTCGTCCGCGAGTCCGGCCTCCCGAACCGCACCGACGCCATGTTCACCTCCGTCGAGGGCGACTGGGACGAGGTCATGGACGTCGTCAGGCGCGCCGTGGCCGTCGTCGAGGAACGCGCTCCCCGGGTCTCCCTCGTTCTGAAGGCGGACATCCGCCCCGGCGTGACGGACGGCCTCACCTCGAAGGTCGAGACCGTGGAGCGGCACCTGGCGCAGTGACCGACCTGGCCACCTGTCCCACCAATCGCCCGAACGGGTGACGAGGGACGGGGTTTTGGCACGTGCCGCCTGGCTAATGTCTCCCGGGGTCGATCAAGTTCCGTGCTGAGGTGCGGCATTGAAGGGGAGTGTGCGGTGGCAGGGCGGCGCGGGCCGGGGTCTCTCGGCAGGGCGATCACGGCGTTGGTACTGGGGGCGGCGCTGTCGGCGGTCTGCGTGGGGGAGGTGCAGCGCACGCCCGCGTGCGCGCTCGCCCGGGGCGAGCTGACCGTCGACGACCTGCCCGCCGGCTCGTCCGTGCTCGACTGCCTCGCCGTCGGCCGCGTCGTCACCCACGCCGGCGCCGGCGTGACCGTGCCCGAACCCGGCACGACGGTCAGCGTCGACGCCCTCACGGCGGACGGCGAGGAACACGGCTTCACCGTGGCGGTCGCCGCCGACGGCAAGGTCGCGTACACCTACGAGGCGGCCCACGCACCCGCCCGCCCGGACAGCCGCGCCGACGCCCCCGGCCCCTGCACCGACGGCGCGTACTCCACCGCCGGGCGCAAGGAGTACGGCACCTACGAGTGGTTCGTCGGCGACGGCCCCCTGCCCGGCAACCTCTCCCGCGCCGAGGCCCGGCGGGCCTTCGAGGACGCCGTCGCCACCATCACCGGCAGCCGCAACGACTGCGGCTACGACGACGCGGTCGGGGCGAAGGCCCGCTATCTGTCGACCACCGCCAACGAGGCCGGCATCGACCGCGCCGCCCGCTGCGTCCGCCGGGACGGCCTGAGCGTCTGGGACGCGGGCGACATCGGCAGCGACGCCGTCGCCACGACCTGCTCCTGGAGCCGGCCGGTGCCGGGCGGCCCGGACGAGCTCCTGGAGGCCGACGTCCGCTTCAACACCCATGACTACGCGTTCACCGACAGCCCGTCCGGCGGCTGCACGCACGCGTACGACGTCCGCAGCGTCGCCACCCACGAGGCCGGGCACGTCTTCGGCCTCGGCCACTCCGGCGCCGGACACCAGAACCTGACCATGTACTCGAGCTCGTTCGCCTGCTCCACCGACGCCCGCACCCTCGGCAAGGGCGACGTCCTCGGCCTGCGCAGCCTCTACTGAGCGGCGTCCGACGGGCGGGCGCCGCCGGACACCAGCGCGATTCCCAGCGGCGTCCGCTCGTACAGCACCCGGTGGCCGTAGCGCCGGGACACCAGCAGGCCGGAGTCGCGCAGCACGGTCAGATGCGCGGACACCGAGGACGGGGCGAGGCCGAGGCGGTGGGCGAGGGCGGAGGTGGTCGCCGGATCGTCCAGCGCGGTGAGCACGGCGGCCCGGCCCCGGCCCAGCAGCCGGACCAGGGCCTCGGGGGAGCGGTCGACGGGATCCGACCACAGACCGGCGATCCCGCGCGCGGGATAGACCAGGGTCGGCTGCCAGGGCGGGTCGAAGCCGGTGACGACGTCCGGCCAGGAGAACACGCTCGGCATCAGCACCAGCCCCTGGCCGCCCAGGTGCCGCTCGTGCGCGCCGTTCGAGGCGACGGTCAGCGTCCCGGCCCGCCAGCCGCACCGCCGGTCGATCTCCGGCAGCAGCCCGCCCAGACCCACCTCGGCCAGCCGGCGCGAGTGGAAGGCGACGTCCGCCTCCAGCAGGGCGCGCAGCCGCGTCCAGTCCGGCGCGAGGAGGGTGTGCCAGACCTCCGCCAGCACCTCGGCCACCTCCTGGATCATGCGCTCCGGATCCGCCAGCCAGGCCCGCCCCCGCGGCGAGTCCAGCGCGCCGGGGGTGTCCGCGAGCGAGCGCGCGCTGTCCTCCCGGGCGGCCCGCGGATCGGCGGCCCGGACCGCGGCGAGCTCCTCCTCGAAACCGGCCGCGGGCCCGAGCGGCGGCGGGCACAGCCAGTCGGGGGAGTGGCCCCGGCGCGGCATCAGCAGCCACAGAGCGGTCAGGTCGAGCGCCTCGGCCGCCGTCCGGATCCGGCGCAGCCACGGTGCGTGGTAGCCGTGCCGGTCGGGCCGCTTGAGGGTGCGCGCGACCTCCTGCGTCTCCCACAGCGGGGACACCGCGAAGCGGCAGCGCAGGAAGTCGTCCTCCCCGAAATGCAGATGCGACGGCACATGCGCTCCTTGCGGACTCTCCCGAACCTTCGGCCGAACATCCGGCCGAACATTCGGCTGTACCCGAAACTCTAGGGCGCACGCCCGTGCCCCGGCACGCTGCTGCCCATGTCAGAAGCCGAGACGGTCACGACCGCCACCACGAAAGCCGCGCCCCCGGGATACCGCCGGGTCTTCGCCGTGCGCGAGTTCCGGGCCGTCTTCGCTGCCCATCTGCTGTCCATGCTCGGCGTGATCGTCGCCGAGATCGCGCTGTCCGTACTCGTCTACGACCTGACCGGCTCGCCCCTGATGAGCGCCCTGGCCTGGGCCGTCGGCTTCCTGCCGTACGTGGTCGGCGGCACCCTGCTCGCCGGGGTCGCCGACCGCTACCCGGCCCGGCGCGTGCTCGTCGGCTGCGACCTGGTGTGCGCGGTATGCGTGCTGCCGATGACGGCCCCGGGCGCGCCCCTCGCCGTCCTGCTGGCCCTGCGCTGCTGCCTCGCCGTCGTCTCGCCGATCTTCGCGGGCACCCGGATGGCCACCCTCGCGGACATCCTCGGCGACGGCGACCTGTTCGTCCTCGGCCGCTCCCTGCTGCGCATCACCGCGCAGAGCGCGCTGCTCGTCGGCTTCGGACTCGGCGGGGTGCTGCTCACCGTCACTTCCCCGCGCCAGGCCCTCCTGATCACCGTCGGCACCTTCCTCGCCTCCGCCGCCCTGCTGCGCCTGGGCACCCGCCGCCGCCCCGCGCGGGCCCGCACCGGCGGGGCGCTGGTCACGGACTCCCTCAAGGGGGCCCGGCAGGTCCTCGCCGACCGGCGCACCCGCGCGCTGCTGCTGCTCTTCTGGCTGCCGCCGACGTTCACCGTCGCCCCGGAGGCGCTGTCGGCGCCGTACGCCGACGACCTCGGCGTCGGCCCGGCCGGCCTGGGCCTGCTGATGTGCGCGCTGCCGGTCGGCACGATCGCCGGCGAGCTGTACGCCGGGTCGCGGCTGCGCCCCGTCACCCGCGAGCGCATCGCCCTCCCGCTCGTCTGTGTGACCCTGCTGCCCTACCTCGGCTACGCCTTCCATCCCGGCCTCGCGGTCTCGCTGCTCCTGCTGCTGGTCGCGGGCGCCGGGTCGGCGTACACCCTCGGCCTCGACCAGTGGATCGTCCGGGACGTGCCCGAGGAACTGCGCGGCCGGGCGATGACGCTGCTCACGGCCGGGCTCATGACGCTCCAGGGCGTCGGCATGGCCCTGGCGGGGGCGGCCGCCGAGCTCGTGGGCGTGCCGGCCGCGGTCACGGGGGCGGGCGTGCTGGGGACGGCGGTCTGTGTGCTGGCGGCCCGGGAAGTGCGGCGGACCGAGGGCCGAGACGGGGGCTGACCGCGATATGACCGGCCGGTAAGGTCTGGAAGCGTGCCGAAACCGCCCAGTCTCCCCTTCGACCCCATCGCCCGTGCCGACGAGCTCTGGAAGCAGCGTTGGGGGAGTGTGCCGTCCATGGCCGCGATCACGTCGATCATGCGCGCGCACCAGATCCTGCTCGCCGAGGTGGACGCGGTGGTCAAGCCGTACGGCCTGACGTTCGCACGGTACGAGGCGCTGGTGCTGCTCACCTTCTCCAAGGAGGGCGAGCTGACCATGTCGAAGATCGGCGAGCGGCTTCAGGTGCACCCCACCTCGGTGACCAACACCGTCGACCGCCTGGTGAAGTCGGGCCTGGTCGCCCGGCGCCCCAACCCCAACGACGGGCGCGGCACCCTCGCCGTCATCACCGACAAGGGCCGTGAGGCCGTCGAGGCGGCGACCCGCGACCTGATGGCGATGGACTTCGGGCTCGGGGTGTACGACGCGGAGGAGTGCGGGGAGATCTTCGCGATGCTGCGGCCGCTGCGGGTCGCCGCGAGCGACTTCGACGAGGAGTGACCCGGATCCCGCAGCGGTGACCCGGGGCAAGATCCCCCGGAACGGGTCGTTACGCTCGACGGCATGAAGAAAAGCGTGCTGACCCGCTACCGCGTTCTGGCCTACGTCACCGGTGTGCTGCTGGTCCTGCTGTGCCTGAGCATGATCGCCAAGTACGGCCTGGACGTCGACGGCGCCGCCGACTTCACCCGCGTCGTCGCCATCGCGCACGGCTGGCTGTACGTCCTCTACCTCGTCTTCGCCTTCGACCTGGGCTCCAAGGCGAAGTGGCCGGTGGCCCGTCAGCTGTGGGTGCTGCTGGCCGGGACGATCCCGACGGCCGCCTTCTTCGTGGAGCGGAAGATCAGCCGCGAGCTGGAGTCCAAGATCGTGGACGCTGCCCCCGTGCCCGCCAAGGCGTAACCCCCACCGCAGGTACCACCGCCGTACGTACACACGTACGGCGGTTTGCCGTCGACGTTTACTAGGACGTCCTAGTAAATTGGGTGCATGGACGCTGACGCCATCGAAGAGGGCCGTCGCCGCTGGCAGGCCCGGTACGACGCTTCACGCAAGCGCGAGGCCGACTTCAGCACGCTCTCCGGAGACTCCGTGGAGCCGGTGTACGGGCCACGCGCGGGGGATGTCTACGACGGTTTCGAGCGGATCGGGTGGCCGGGGGAGTACCCCTTCACGCGCGGGCTGTACCCGACCGGCTACCGGGGGCGCAGCTGGACCATCCGGCAGTTCGCCGGGTTCGGTAACGCCGAGCAGACCAACGAGCGGTACAGGACGATCCTCGCCAACGGGGGCGGGGGTCTGTCCGTGGCGTTCGACATGCCCACCCTGATGGGGCGGGACTCCGACGACCCCCGGTCGCTGGGCGAGGTCGGACACTGCGGGGTCGCCGTCGACTCGGCCGCCGACATGGAGGTCCTCTTCAAGGACATCCCGCTGGGCGAGGTCACGACGTCCATGACGATCAGCGGGCCGGCCGTGCCCGTCTTCTGCATGTACCTCGTCGCCGCCGAACGGCAGGGCGTGGATCCGGGGGTGCTCAACGGCACGCTCCAGACCGACATCTTCAAGGAGTACATCGCGCAGAAGGAGTGGCTCTTCCGGCCGGAGCCCCATCTGCGGCTGATCGGCGATCTGATGGAGTACTGCGCGACGGGCATCCCCGCCTACAAACCGCTGTCCGTCTCCGGCTACCACATCCGGGAGGCGGGAGCCACGGCCGCGCAGGAGCTGGCCTACACGCTCGCGGACGGCTTCGGGTACGTGGAACTGGGGCTGAGCCGTGGGCTGGACGTGGACGTGTTCGCCCCCGGCCTCTCCTTCTTCTTCGACGCGCACGTCGATTTCTTCGAGGAGATCGCCAAGTTCCGCGCGGCGCGCCGGATCTGGGCCCGATGGATGCGGGACGTGTACGGCGCGCAGTCCGAAAAGGCGCAGTGGCTGCGGTTCCACACGCAGACCGCCGGTGTCTCGCTGACCGCGCAGCAGCCGTACAACAACGTGGTGCGTACGGCGGTGGAGGCGCTCGCGGCGGTCCTCGGCGGGACCAACTCGCTGCACACCAACGCCCTCGACGAGACCCTCGCCCTGCCGAGCGAGCAGGCCGCCGAGATCGCGCTACGCACGCAGCAGGTGCTGATGGAGGAGACCGGGGTCGCCAACGTGGCCGATCCGCTGGGCGGTTCGTGGTACGTCGAGCAGCTGACGGACCGGATCGAGGCCGCCGCCGAGGAGATCTTCGAGCAGGTCAGGGAGCGCGGGCTGCGGGCCCACCCCGACGGACGGCACCCGATCGGGCCGATCACCTCCGGGATCCTGCGGGGCATCGAGGACGGCTGGTTCACCGGGGAGATCGCGGAGTCGGCGTTCCGGTATCAGCAGTCGCTGGAGAAGGGGGAGAAGCGGGTCGTCGGCGTCAACGCGCACACCGGGTCGGTGACCGGGGATCTGGAGATCCTGCGCGTCAGCCATGAGGTGGAGCGGGAGCAGGTGCGGGAGCTGGGGGCGCGGAAGGCCGCTCGCGACGAGGTCGCCGTGCGGGGGGCGCTCGATGCGATGCTGGGCGCCGCCCGGAACGGCTCCAACATGATCGGGCCGATGCTGGACGCTGCGCGGGCAGAGGCGACTCTGGGTGAGATCTGCGGGGTGCTGCGGGACGAGTGGGGGGTGTACACCGAGCCGCCGGGGTTCTAGTCCCTTTGTCCTCAAGCGCCGGACGGGCTGAAGAGAATCACCAAGCGCCGGACGGGCCGGCGGTGAGGCCTGTCACCAGGAGCCTGGTGAAACTCCTCGCCCACTCCTCGTCCGCCGGTTCCGCGCTGACCAGGGTGCGGTGCACCACCGCGCCCGCCACCACGTCGAAAATGAGGTCGACCGTGCGGGCGGCCTCGGCCGCGTCCGTCTCCGGGGGGAGTTCGCCGCGGGCCTGGGCGCGGGCCCGGCCCTCCAGGACCAGGTCCTTCTGGGGGTCGACGATGGAGGCCCGGATGCGTTCGCGCAGCGCGTCGTCGCGGGTGGACTCGGCGACGGCCGCCATCAGGCCGCTCTTCGCCTCCGGACGGGCCAGGATCGCCGCGAACTGCAGGACCACGCCCTCGATGTCCGCGGCGAGGCTGCCGCGGTCGGGGAGTTCGAGTTCGCCGAAGAGTTCCGCGACGGCGTCGACGACCAGTTCGTTCTTGCCGGCCCAGCGGCGGTAGAGGGTCGTCTTGGCGACGCCGGCGCGCGTCGCCACGTCCCCCAGGGTCAGTTTCGACCAGCCCAGTTCGACCAGGGCCTGCCGGGTCGCGGCCAGGATCGCGGTGTCCGCGGCGGCACTGCGCGGACGGCCGGTGCGGCCGGTGCGACAGGCGGGGGTGCGGATCTGCATCCCCAGACGATAACCGCAGGTTTTGTCGAGCCTCCCGTGAGGGAGATCACCTGGTAGCGGTGTTGTGCAGGCACTCAGTGCCATTACGCTACGACTCGTAGCGAAAGCTCGTGACGGACGTACACGGGCCAGGTCCGGCGGGGCGCGGGTGGGGACCCGGGCGCTCGTGTTCGGGATGTTCGAGGCGCAGTTCGGGATGTATTCGGATCGCTTTTCACGCAGGCGCGCGGACGGGGGAGGATAGACGCATGCAGCCACGGAACATGTCCATGAGCGGAGTCGTCGACCTCGCCGCGGTGAAGGCGGCCCAGGAGGCCAAGGCGAAGGCGGAGCAGACGCGCGCCGAAGCGGCCAGGCAGGGCGGCGCGGGGGCCGTCTCCCCGGCCGATCTCGTCATCGACGTCGATGAGGCGGGGTTCGAGCAGGAGGTCCTGCAGAGGTCCGCCGAGGTGCCCGTCGTCATCGACTTCTGGGCGGAGTGGTGTCAGCCCTGCAAGCAGCTGAGCCCCGTCCTGGAGCGGCTCGCCGTCGAGTACGACGGCCGCTTCCTGCTCGCCAAGATCGACGTCGACGCCAATCAGATGCTGATGCAGCAGTTCGGGGTGCAGGGCATCCCGGCAGTGTTCGCGGTCGTCGCCGGCCAGGCGCTGCCCCTCTTCCAGGGGGCCGCAGGCGAGGCGCAGATCCGCGAGACCCTCGACCAGCTGATCCAGGTCGCCGAGCAGCGGTTCGGGCTCACCGGTCTGACGGTCGACCCCGACGCCGCGCCGGGCGCCGGCCCGCAGGAGGTCGCGGTGGAGCAGGCCGGGCCGTACGACGGGCTGCTCGAAGCCGCCGTACGGGCGCTGGACGCCGGTGACTTCGCCGGCGCGGTGCAGGCCTACAAGAACGTGCTCGCCGACGACCCGGGCAACAGCGAGGCCGAACTCGGGCTCGCACAGGCCGAGTTGCTCGAGCGGGTGAGCGGTATGGATCCGCAGCAGGTGCGGAAGGAAGCCGCCGAGAAGCCGGCGGACGCCGCCGCGCAGATCGCCGCCGCGGACCTGGATCTGGTGGGCGGTCATGTCGAGGACGCGTTCGGGCGGCTCATCGACACCGTGCGGCGCACGGCCGGTGAGGACCGGGACGCCGTACGACTGCGGCTGCTGGAGCTGTTCGAGGTGGTCGGTCCGGAGGATCCGCGAGTGGCGGCGGCCAGGCGGGCGTTGGCTCGCGCGCTGTTCTAGTCCGGTCCGGTCGGTCCGGCCGTCGTGGCCGGAAGCGCGGGTTCTGACCAGTCGCTAAACGTCGGGGCCCGTGTTGTCGGAGTGAAAGTTCTGCCGAAGTGGTTCTCGTGCGGCCGCGCTTTACCAAATCTTGGTAATCGCGGCCGCTGTTACTGCAAGTAAGACGAGGCCGCCGATCTGTCGGATTCTGTCCAGCGATCAACAGCTTTGTCCTGGGCATGGTTGACACCCTGCGTCGCCGGTCGAGACCTGTGGGTCGTTGTTCGGTTATCCGGCCGTTACTAGCCAGTAACGAACCCCCTTGTGCGAGCCGCGAGAATGCACCACGATCGGCCACGCTCGGTCCAATCCCGTACCCCGACAGCCGGTTGGGTCAACGGGTTTTCCTGGGTCCCCACCGAGCAGGGACGACGACAGTGACGTCGGCCCTTGGGCAGGGGGGTCTTCGCTGTGGCGAAGCCTGTCCAGCAAGGTTGTGCGTGATGCGTGTCAGGCGCGACCAGTGGTTGTCGCTCGGGGGTGATCGCCGGTGATCGGTGCGCGGTTCGCGCCTCCGAGACGGGCGCTCCCCTTCCCGAGGACGTAGCACTTCTCCCATCCCTGCCCGTCTGAGCCGCCGCAACCGGGGGCGAGTCGGGAGCAGGAGATGTACGTCCGAGAAGGAGGAAATATGGAGTCCCAGGTGCGTGGCGGGACCAGATGGAAGCGGTTCGCCGTCGTCATGGTGCCCAGCGTGGCCGCCACGGCGTGCATAGGCGTCGCCCTCGCGCAGGGCGCTCTTGCCGCGTCGTTCAGTGTGTCGGGTCAGTCGTTCAAGGTGACGGCGGACAAGCTTGAGGGCACTGGGTTCTCCCAGTACGGAGCCCTCGACACGGGATACACCCTTGACGGCAAGAAGACGGCTCACCCCGTCGCGGTCTCCGCGTTCAAGAGCGCGGAGCTCACCAACATGTGCCAGTCGGTGGTCACCCCGAACATCCCGCTGCTCGGTTCCGTCAGCCTCACGCTGAAGGCCGGCGGGGGCGGTACGCCGGTCAAGGCCGAGAACCTGTACGTCGACATCGAGGACCTCGAGGCCGACGCGACGTTCACCAACATCGACATCGGTGTTGCGGCCAAGGACGCCAGCAAGGGCCCGGGCATGAAGGGTGGCAGCGAGCAGGCCAACCCCTTCGGCTTCGCCCAGCAGGCCGAGAAGGCCACGCTGACCGACGTGAAGCAGACGGCGTGGGCCACCACTGCCGGAACCTTCAAGCTCAGCGGCCTGAAGATGTCGCTGTCGACGGGTGTCAAGGAGTGCTACTAAGCACTCTCTGACGGGCGGGGGAGCCGGTGGCGCCCCCGCCCGTCCAGTTGGAGCCCGGGCGTTCACCGCCCGGGCCTCCACCCGCAGGTACAACTCACCACCACAGCAAAGCCGCACCAGGGAGCTGTTTTCCATGAGCGCCGAGACCCCTGTCGCCCCCGGCCAGTTCACCCGCCGGAGGCAGCAGTTCCGCGCCTGGCGAGGTACGCGGCCGTTCTGGGCCGGTCTGTTCGTCCTTCTCAGCGGACTTCCCATCGCCTACTTCCCGTACGCGCACCTCCAGGTGGGCCACCTGACGCTGGCGATGGCGACCACCGCGGGCGCCGGGTCCCTGATCATCGGTGTGCTGCTGGGTGTGCTGGGCGTCAGCCTGTGGTTTCAGAAGCACGTACAGACCTTCGCGGGCGTCGCGGCGATCCTGTTGGGGCTGGTGTCCATCCCCGTCTCCAACCTCGGCGGCTTCCTCATCGGCTTTCTGCTCGCTCTGATCGGCGGTGCGATGGCCGTCTCCTGGGCGCCGGGCGCGCCGCCCGCGCCGGCACCGGCGCCGGAGCTCGGCACGGCTGCCGGAGACGCCCCCGAGGGCGCGTTCCCCGAGGGGCCCGCCGCGCCGGGCGACCTCACCGAGAACCCGTACAGCACGGGCCCGGCCCTCACCGAGAAGCCGTCCTTCACCAAGGACGACGAGGGCCCGGGCGAGCCGCACGATCTGCACGATCTGTCAGGAACGAGCCCGGCCAACGGGGCGAACGGGAGGCACAGTGCCGGCTGACGAGGTTTCCACCGGGAGCGATGTGGACGCTGCCCGCGTGAGAACCACCGGGCCGCGGCACGCGGCACCCAAGAAGCCGCTGTTCACCAGGTTCCACATGCCGGCCGGCAAGGCGATAGCCCTGGCGGCCATGCCGACGGCGGTGTTGATGGGGATGGGCTTCACGCCCACCCTCGCCAACGCCGAGGACCAGCCGACGTCCAAGAGCCTCACGATCGACGAGTACAAGGACTGTCTGGCGGCCCTGGAAGACGCGGACGCCTCCGCGTCGGCCTCGCCGTCGCCGTCCGCCTCGGAGAGCGCGACCGAGTCCGCCGAGCCCTCCGCCGACGAGTCCTCGGACACGTCCACGGACGACTCGAAGGACACGTCGAGCAACGCGGGCGACACGGACGACTCGTCCTCGTCGGATTCAGGTTCCGGCGACACGACCGAGCCCTCCCCTTCGGCGTCCTCCTCGCCCTCGACGTCGACGAACTCCGGCGACACGGCGACCACCGAGCCGTCGGACACCGAGACGAGCAAGAACGTCCTGGAGACCATCGGCGACGCCATCACCGACCTCTTCGACGGCAGCGACTCCGACGCGACGGCCACGTCGAGCCCGTCGCCGTCGGCCTCCGCGTCGGCCTCGGCCGACGACTCGACGTCGGACTCGGGTTCGTCCGACTCCTCGGGCACGTCCAAGGACACCACCGACGCCGTCACCGACGAGGTGAAGGACACCGTCGAGACGACCGAGGAGACGGCGAAGGACACCGAGGAGGACACGGAGGCGGCCGCCGACGACACCACGGCCTCGCCGAGCCCCTCGGAGAGCGCCGCCACGGACGTCGACGACTGCCCCGTCGCCACCGAGGACGAGAGCGGCATCGACAACAAGATCAGGCTGCCCGACGACCCCTGGTACCTGAACGCCAGCTCGCTGCTCCTCAAGGGCGCCGACTACCAGGGCATCGTCAAGGTGAAGACCGCCAACGGCACCGTCAAGGAGGTGCTGAAGTACGTCATCTCCGACGGCACCGACATCGGCGACCTGCACCAGACGGTGGACGACAAGCAGTCCGGCAGGACCTACCACGTGCAGGCGGGCAAGGGCACCACGTCCACCATCCGTGACGGCGACACGATCATGTACACGGAGAGCATCTCCGGCAACCTGTTCGGCCTGATCCCGGTCACGTTCACCCCGAAGAGCCCGCCGCCGCTCAACATCCCGCTGATCTACTTCACCGATGTGAAGGTGCAGCAGGCGGGCCAGCTGGGCGGCACGCTGACCATACCCGGCCTCCACCAGTACACGACGGCCGGCTGAGCCCCCCCAAGACCCGTTCGGGAGCCGCAGAAAGCGCTGAGGGCGCCCCCTGTTCGCAGGGAGCGCCCTCAGCGCTGTTCAAAACCCTTCACAGGGTCGCCCGTTCAGTCGCGGTCGCCGCCGCCGAGGTGGTGGACGCGCAGCATGTTGGTGGTGCCGGCGACACCGGGGGGCGAGCCGGCGGTGATGATGACGATCTCGCCCGGGTTGAAGCGGTTGATCTTGGCGATCTCCTGGTCGACCATGTCGACCATTTCGTCGGTGCTGTTCACGAACGGCACGACGTGCGACTCCACGCCCCAGCTGAGCGCCAGCTGGTTGCGGGTGTTCTCGTCGGTGGTGAAGGCGATGATCGGCTGGGACGCGCGGTAGCGGGACAGCCGGCGGGCGGTGTCGCCGGACTGCGTGAAGGCCACCAGGCCCCGGCCGCCCAGGAAGTCGGAGATCTCACACGCGGCGCGGGCGATCGAACCGCCCTGCGTACGCGGCTTCTTGCCCGGCACGAGCGGCTGCAGCCCCTTGCTGAGCAGCTCCTGCTCGGCCGCGGTGACGATCTTCGACATCGTCTTCACGGTCTCGATCGGGTAGGCGCCCACGCTCGACTCGGCGGACAGCATGACCGCGTCCGCGCCGTCCAGGATCGCGTTGGCCACGTCGGAGGCCTCGGCGCGGGTCGGGCGGGAGTTGGTGATCATCGACTCCATCATCTGGGTCGCCACGATCACCGGCTTGGCGTTGCGCCGGCACAGCTCGATGAGGCGCTTCTGCACCATGGGGACCCGCTCCAGCGGGTACTCGACGGCGAGGTCGCCACGCGCGACCATCACACCGTCGAACGCCATCACGACGTCCTCCATGTTCTCCACCGCCTGCGGCTTCTCCACCTTGGCGATGACGGGGACCCGGCGGCCCTCCTCGTCCATGACCTTGTGGACGTCGGCGACGTCCGAGGCGTCCCGGACGAAGGACAGCGCGACCAGGTCGGCGCCCATCCGCAGCGCGAACCGCAGGTCCTCGATGTCCTTCTCGCTCAGCGCGGGCACGTTGACGGCCGCGCCGGGCAGGTTGATGCCCTTGTGGTCGGAGATGACACCGCCCTCGATGACGATCGTCTTCACCCGCGAGCCCTCGACGTCCAGGACCTTCAGCTCGACGTTGCCGTCGTTGATCAGGATCTGGTCGCCCCGCGAGACGTCGCCGGGCAGGCCCTTGTACGTCGTGCCGCAGATCGTCTTGTCGCCGGGGACGTCCTCGGTGGTGATGGTGAACTCGTCACCGCGCACCAGCTCCACGGGACCCTCGGCGAAGGTCTCGAGGCGGATCTTCGGGCCCTGGAGGTCGGCGAGGACGCCGATGGCCCGGCCGGTCTCCTTGGCGGCGGCCCGGACCCGGTCGTACCGGCCCTGGTGCTCGGCGTGCGTGCCGTGGCTGAAGTTGAAGCGGGCCACATTCATACCGGCTTCGATCAGGGACACGAGCATTTCGTGGGAGTCGACCGCGGGGCCGAGAGTACAGACGATTTTCGAACGGCGCATGGGGCGATCCTATCGGTTTGTTTCGCTACGGAATATTCCGTCTGGTGGAAGAACAAATGAGTGCGCTGGTGCTCAGTTGCTTTCCTGATCTGTTGCCACGCGACGGAGCCGCATATCAATACCGCCCCACCAACGCGTAGGTCTGTGTGGCGATCTCCAGTTCCTCGTCCGTCGGCACCACGGCGACCGCCACCCGCGCGCCGGCCGGCGAGATCAGCCGCGGCTCGTCGCCGCGTACGGCGTTCAGCTCACCGTCCACCGCCAGGCCCAGGGAGTCCAGCCCGGCCACGGCCGCCGCCCGCACCGGCGCCGCGTTCTCCCCGACCCCGGCCGTGAACGCGACCGCGTCCACCCGCCCGAGTACCGCGTAATAGGCGCCGATGTACTTCCGCAGTCGGTGAATGTAGATGTCGAAGGCGAGCTTCGCCCGCTCGTCGCCCTCGTCGATCCGCCGCCGGATCTCCCGCATGTCGTTGTCACCGCACAGCCCGATGAGACCGCTCTTCTTGTTGAGAAGAGTGTCGATTTCGTCGATGGACATTCCGCCAACGCGCGCCAAATGGAAGATGACGGCCGGATCGACGTCCCCCGAGCGGGTGCCCATGACGAGGCCCTCCAGCGGGGTGAGCCCCATGGACGTGTCCACGCACCGGCCGCCCTCGACCGCCGACGCGGACGCCCCGTTGCCCAGGTGCAGCACGATGACGTTGACCTCCTCGGGCGTCTTGCCGAGCAGCTTCGCCGTCGCCCGGGAGACGTACGCGTGCGAGGTCCCGTGGAAGCCGTAGCGCCGCACCCGGTGGGCGTCGGCGGTCTCGACGTCGATCGCGTAGCGCGCGGCCGCCTCCGGCATCGTCGTGTGGAACGCGGTGTCGAAGACGGCGACCTGGGGCAGGTCGGGGCGCAGCGCCTGCGCGGTGCGGATGCCGGTGAGGTTGGCCGGGTTGTGCAGCGGGGCGACCGGGATCAGCCGCTCGATCTCGGCGAGGACGGCGTCGTCGACGACCGTCGGCTCGGTGAAGCTCTGCCCGCCGTGCACGACGCGGTGCCCGATGGCGGCGAGCTCGGGGGAGTCGAGGCCGAGCCCGTCCTTCGCCAGCTCCTCCGCGACGGCCTTCAGCGCCGCGTCGTGGTCGGCGATCGGCCCGGTCAGCTCACGGCTCGCGCCGCCGGCGGCGAGCGGGGTGTGCTTCAGCCGCGAGGTCTGCTCGCCGATGCGCTCGACGAGCCCCATCGCCAGCCGGCTGCCGTCGCGCATGTCGAGCAGCTGGTACTTCACCGACGAGGAGCCGGAGTTCAGGACGAGGACACGGGTGGGGCTCACAGCTGGGAAACCTTCTGCTCGGAGCTCTGGGCCTGGATGGCCGTGATGGCGACGGTGTTGACGATGTCCTGGACGAGGGCGCCCCGGGACAGGTCGTTGACGGGCTTGCGCAGCCCCTGCAGCACCGGCCCGACCGCGATCGCGCCGGCCGAACGCTGCACGGCCTTGTACGTGTTGTTGCCCGTGTTGAGGTCCGGGAAGATCAACACGCTGGCCTGCCCGGCGACCTCGGAGCCCGGCAGCTTGGTCGCGGCGACGCTCGGCTCCACGGCCGCGTCGTACTGGATGGGCCCCTCGATCTTCAGATCGGGCCGCCGCGAGCGGACCAGCTCGGTCGCCTCGCGCACCTTGTCGACGTCGACGCCCGACCCGGACGTGCCCGTCGAGTACGACAGCATCGCGATCCGCGGCTCCACCCCGAACCGGGCGGCGGTCACGGCCGACTGGACGGCGATGTCGGCGAGTTGCTCCGCGTTCGGGTCGGGGTTCACCGCGCAGTCGCCGTAGACGAGGACCTTGTCGCCGAGGCACATGAAGAAGACGGACGAGACGATGTCGGCGTCCGGCTTGGTCTTGATGATCTCGAAGGCGGGCCGGATGGTCGCGGCCGTCGAGTGCACGGACCCGGACACCATGCCGTCGGCGAGCCCCTCCTGCACCATCAGCGTCCCGAAGTAGTTCACGTCGGAGACGACGTCGTACGCCAGCTCGACGCTGACGCCCTTGTGGGCCCGGAAACCGGCGTACAGCTCGGCGAAGCGGTCGCGCAGCTCGCTGGTCGCGGGGTCGACGATCTGGCAGTCGCCGAGGTCGATGCCCAGGTCGGCGGCCTTCTTGCGGATCTGGTCCACGGGACCGAGCAGGGTGAGGTCGCACACGCCCCGGCGCAGCAGCACCTCGGCGGCGTGCAGGACGCGCTCCTCGGTGCCCTCCGGGAGGACGACCCGGCGCTTGTCGGAGCGGGCCTGCTCGAGGAGCTTGTGCTCGAACATCATCGGGGTGACGCGGTCGGTGCTGGGCGCGGAGACCCGCTTCAGCAGCTCGCTCGTGTCGACGTGCCGTTCGAACAGCCCCAGGGCGGTCTCGGCCTTGCGCGGGGTGGCCGCGTTCAGCTTGCCCTCCAGGGAGAACAGCTGTTCGGCGATGGGGAAGCTGGTGCCGGGCACCGAGACGACGGGGGTGCCTGGGGCGAGCCGGGCGGCGAGCGTGAGGACCTCCTGGCTCGGGACCTCGCCCAGGGTGAGCAGCACCCCGGCTATCGGCGGGGTGCCGGCGCTGTGCGCGGCGAGCGAGCCCACGACCAGGTCCGCCCGGTCGCCCGGGGTGACGACCAGACAGCCCGGGGTCAGCGCGTCGAGGAAGTTCGGCAGCATCGCCCCGCCGAAGACGAAGTCCAGGGCGTCGCGGGCCAGCCCGGAGTCGTCGCCGAGGACCACCCGCGCGTCCAGGGCGTGAGTGATCTGCGCGACGGTCGGCGCGGACAGGGCGGGGTCGTCGGGCACGACGTAGCAGGGCACGGGCAGCCGGGTGGCGAGACCGGCGGCTATCTCGTCGCGGTCCTCCGGGGCGACCCGGTTCGCCACCATGGCGAGGACGTCGCACGAGAGGCCTTCGTAGGCCCGGTAGGCGTTGCGGGTCTCGGAGAGCACCGACTCCGCGGTCTGCTTGCGGCCGCCGACCACGGGGATCACCGAGGCGCCGAACTCGTTCGCGAGCCGGGCGTTGAGGGCCAGCTCGTCGGGGAACTGCGTGTCGGCGTAGTCCGTCCCGAGGACCAGGACGACGTCGTAGTCGCGGGCGACGAGATGGAACCGGTCGACGAGGGTCGAGACCAGCTCGTCCGCGCCCTGCTCCGCCTGGAGGGCGGACGCCTCGTGGTAGTCCATCCCGTAGACCGTGGCCGGATCCTGCGCCAGCCGGTAGCGGGAGCGCAGCAGTTCGAAGAGCCGGTCGGGCCCGTCGTGGACGAGGGGGCGGAACACGCCCACCCGGTCGACCTGCCGGGTCAGGAGCTCCATGACTCCCAGCTCGACGACCTGGCGGCCGTCGCCGCGGTCGATCCCGGTCACGTACACGCTGCGGGTCACGCGAGCTCTCCGTTCGATGAGGTTGCTCTTCGATGGGTGCGGTGTGTTCTGGCCCTGTCGCAAAAATCGCCCACCTAGGTGAGCAGATCCCTCTTGACAATACCTCTGCGCGTAGTTAAGGCGCCCGTCAAGCGACAGTCCGTTCGGCGGCGTGAAACAATCGAATCCGGCTCACCGGTATCGACAGCGAGCAGGAGACACAGCACGATGCGCATCGGAGTTCTCACCGCAGGTGGCGACTGTCCAGGCCTGAACGCAGTGATCCGGTCGGTCGTACACCGAGCGGTCGACAACTACGGCGACGAGGTCATCGGCTTCGAGGACGGCTACGCGGGTCTGCTCGACGGCCGCTACCGAGTCCTCGACCTCAACGCGGTGAGCGGCATCCTGGCCCGCGGCGGCACCATCCTCGGCTCGTCCCGCCTGGAGCGCGACCGGCTGCGCGAGGCCTGCGAGAGCGCCTCCGACATGATCGAGGCCTTCGGCATCGACGCGCTCGTCCCGATCGGCGGCGAGGGCACGCTGACGGCCGCGCGCATGCTGTCGGACGCCGGGCTGCCGGTGGTGGGCGTCCCGAAGACCATCGACAACGACATCTCGTCGACGGACCGCACGTTCGGCTTCGACACGGCGGTCGGCGTCGCCACGGAGGCGATGGACCGCCTCAAGACGACGGCCGAGTCCCACCAGCGGGTGATGGTCGTCGAGGTCATGGGCCGCCACGCCGGCTGGATCGCGCTGGAGTCCGGGATGGCGGCGGGCGCGCACGGCATCTGCCTGCCCGAGCGGCCCTTCGACCCGGCGGACCTGGTCAAGATGGTCGAGGAGCGCTTCGCCCGCGGCAAGAAGTTCGCGGTGATCTGCGTCGCGGAAGGCGCCCACCCGGCCGACGGCACCATGGACTACGGCAAGGGCGCGATCGACAAGTTCGGCCACGAGCGCTTCCAGGGCATCGGCACGGCCCTGGCCTACGAGCTGGAGAAGCGGCTCGGCAAGGAGGCCCGCCCGGTCATTCTCGGCCACATCCAGCGCGGCGGCGTCCCGACGGCGTACGACCGTGTCCTCGCGACCCGCTTCGGCTGGCACGCGGTGGAGGCGGCGCACCGAGGCGTGTTCGGGAGGATGACGGCCCTGCGCGGAACGGACGTGGTCATGGTGCCGCTGGCGGAGGCGGTGACCGAGCTGAAGACGGTCCCGAAGGACCGGATGGACGAGGCGGAGTCGGTCTTCTGACCGTTCTCGGACCTTCTAGGCGTTCCGGGACCTTCTAGCTGTTCTGGGACGTACGGTTCTGCACGATCGTCCAGAAGGCGTCGACGATCCCGTCGAGGAAGTCCCGGCCGGCCTCGCTCGCGACGCCGGCCGCGTCGCCCCCCGACCAGTTCGGCGTGGCGACCAGCTGCCCCTGATAGACCTGATGCAGCTCCCGCAGCGCGTGCTCCACGAGCCGCCGGTCCAGCGGCAGCAGCTTGGCCACGGGCTTCGCATACGCCTGCCAGCGGGTGCGGGCGGCGGTCCGCAGCAGATCACCGAGCCTGCCCTCACGGCCGGTGACGGTGACCAGGTCGGGCAGCGAGAGATCCAGCAGCTCGGCGAGGGCCGCGCACTGCCGCTCCGAGCCCTCCCACTGCCCGCTCTCCTCCATCCGCGCGTACTCCGGGAACGCGTGCCCCACGACCCGCGCCACGTCCTCGGGCGCGAAGCCACGGGCGATGCGGTGTTCGCGCAGCGTGCGGGGCCGGCCGATCAGTTCGGCGGGCGAACACCACAACACGCCCGCGAGGGCGGTGAGTTCGGGACTGCTCGGCGTCATGATCCCGCGTTCCCAGGCGACGACGAGATCCGGGGTGGCATAGGGGAGCCCATAGGACGAGCGAAGACTGTGGGCGACATGCTCGGGGGCCATGCCGAGGGCTGAGCGGAGCCTGGCGGCAGCGGGGGAGTCGAAGGGCGGACCGGGCTGGTGAGTGTGGGACGGGGGTCTGGGCACGGGGACACCGTAGGCGGTGGGGCGTGCGATGACTACTGGGGGTTGGCCGAAGGCAACGGATTGTTGAATTCGCCGGGGGCTGTCGGCTCACCGGCATCCGGTGATCTTTCCGGCGACGGGGCCGTCAGGACCGCCCCGCTCACCGCCCCCGTGCCCCTTTCACCCACCGGTACACCAGCTCCGGCCGCCCCACCTGCCCGTACAACGGCTTCCGTTCCGCCCGCCCGGCCTCGACCAGGTGCTCCAGATACCGGCGGGCCGTGATCCGGGAGATGCCCACCGCTTCCGCGACCCCTGCCGCCGTCAGTCCCTCCGCCGCCTCCCGCACCGTCTCCGTCACCCGTTCCAGCGTCGGCGCGCTCAGGCCCTTCGGGAGCGCCGCCGGGCCCGGTGCGCGGAGGGCGGCCAGGGCGCGGTCCACCTCGTCCTGGCCGCTCGCCTCGCCTGCCGCCCCACGGAACTCCGCGTACCGGACCAGGCGGTCGCGGAGCGTCGCGAACGTGAACGGCTTCAGGACGTACTGCACCACCCCCAGTGACACGCCCTCCCGCACCACCGTCAGATCGCGCGCCGACGTCACCGCGATCACGTCCGCGTGGTAGCCGGCCGCCCGGAGCGAGCGGGCCAGCTGCAGACCGTGCGCGTCGGGCAGGTGCAGGTCCAGGAGGAGAAGGTCCACCGGGGTGCGGTCCAGGAGGCGGCGGGCCTCCGCGCCGGTGTGCGCCTTGCCCACCGCCACGAAACCGGGGACGCGCCCCACGTACATGACATGGGCGTCCGCGGCGACCGGATCGTCCTCCACGACCAGCACTCTGATCGGCTCTTCGCTCGTCATCCTCGACCTCCAGTCCCGGACACGGACCCGGAGGTACCGGACACGGCCGTGGTCCGCAACGGCAGGCGTACCACGAACTCGGCTCCGCCGCCCTCGGCCTCCGCAACCGACAGCGTTCCCTCGTGCCGGTTCACGGCCTGCCGGACGAGGGCCAGCCCGAGGCCCCGGCCGCCCGGTCCCGCCGGTTTGGTGGAGAAGCCGCGTTCGAAGACCAGCGAGGCGTGCGCGGGATCGACCCCCGCGCCGGTGTCCGCCACCCGCAGGAGCAGCTCGTCGCCCTCCGTGCACGCCGTCACCGTCACCCGGCCCCGGACGCTGCCCTGCGCCGCGTCCACCGCGTTGTCGATCAGGTTGCCGAGGATCGTGACCAGGTCGCGGGCCGGGAGCGACTCGGGCAGCAGGCCGTCGTCCAGGCCGCTCGCCTCCGAGACGACGAGTTCCACGCCCCGCTCGTTCGCCTGGGCCGTCTTGCCCAGCAGAAGGGCGGCCAGCACGGGCTCGCTCACCGCTGCGACCACCTGGTCGGTCAGGGCCTGGGCCAGTTCCAGTTCCGCCGTCGCGAAGTCCACGGCCTCCTCCGCGCGCCCCAGCTCGATCAGCGAGACGACCGTGTGCAGCCGGTTCGCCGCCTCGTGGGCCTGCGAGCGGAGGGCCTGGGTGAAGCCGCGCTCCGAGTCCAACTCGCCCATCAGGGACTGGAGTTCGGTCACATCGCGCAGGGTGACGACGGTGCCCCTGCGCTCGCCGCCCGACACGGGCGAGGTGTTCACCACCAGGACGCGGTCCGCCGTCAGATGCACCTCGTCCACCCGCGGCTCCGAGGCGAGCAGCGCGCCGGTCAGGGGGGCCGGCAGGCGGAGCTCCGCCACCGACCTGCCCACCACCTCGCCCGAGACCCCGAGCAGTTCCCGACCCCCGTCGTTGATCAGCGCGACCCGGTACTGCCCGTCCAGCATCAGCAGTCCCTCGCGCACCGCGTGCAACGCGGCCTGGTGGTAGTCGTGCATGGCGCTGAGCTCGGCCGCGTTCATGCCGTGGGTGTGCCGGCGCAGCGACGCGTTGATCACGTACGTGCCGATCGCGCCCAGCGCGAGCGCGCCGACGGCCACCGCGAGCATGGCCGTCACCTGGTCCTGCACCCGATGGCTGATCGACTCGACCTTGATGCCCGCGCTGACCATCCCGATGACGTGTCTGTCGTCGTCCTCGATCGGGGTGACCGCGCGGACGGACGCGCCGAGGGTGCCGGTGTAGGTCTCGGTGAAGGACTCGCCCTTCAGGGCCTTCGCCGTGTTGCCGAGGAAGCGCTGGCCGATCTGCGCCTCGTCCGGATGGGTCCAGCGGATGCCCTCCGGGTTCATGATCGTGACGAAGTCGACGTCCGTGTCGCGCATGACCCGCAGCGCGTACGGCTGGAGCTCGGCGGTGGGGTCCGGGGTCCCTATGGCCGCCCGCACGGACGGGGAGTCGGCGACCGAGCGGGCCACCGCCGTGGCCTGGCGGGCCGCCGCCTCCTCGGCCTGGCCGCGGTCGCTGACGTACGTGAACAGCGCGTACCCCGCCACGAGGACCGCTATCAGCACCGCCTGCATGGCGAAGAGCTGCCCGGCCAGGCTGCGGGGTCTGGGGAGCGACGGGATGCGCATGTCGTCAGTGTGCCCCCGAGGTTAAGTGTGAACTAAATGAACGGAAGGGTGACCGGCCTCACAGGGCGGGAGATAGTCACGGCAATCCCCCATAACCCCGGACGTGAGCCGCACGCCGGTGATGCCGACGAAGACGTCAAGGAGGGCAGCCGTGGCCGCCAGCAGCACCCCCGATACGGCACCTGCCGCACCCGCAGTCAAGCGGGACCGCACCCACTATCTGTACATCGCGGTGATCGTCGCGGTCGCCGTCGGCATCGCCGTGGGCCTCATCGCCCCCGACTTCGCCGTCGAGATGAAGCCCATCGGAACCGGCTTCGTCAACCTGATCAAGATGATGATCTCGCCGATCATCTTCTGCACGATCGTCCTCGGTATCGGGTCGGTACGGAAGGCCGCGAAGGTCGGAGCCGTCGGCGGTATCGCCCTCGCCTACTTCGTGGTCATGTCACTGGTCGCGCTCGCCATCGGCCTCGTCGTCGGCAACATCCTGGAGCCGGGCACGGGCCTCGCGATCACGGACGCCGTCAAGGAGACCGGACAGGCACAGGTCTCCCCGGAGGCCAAGGACACCACCGAGTTCCTGCTCGGCATCATCCCCAAGACGATCGTCTCCGCCTTCACCGAGGGCGAGGTCCTGCAGACCCTCCTCATCGCCCTGCTCTGCGGCTTCGCCCTGCAGGCCATGGGCAAGGCCGGCCAGCCGATCCTGCGCGGCGTCGAGCACATCCAGCGGCTCGTCTTCCGCGTCCTGACGATGGTGATGTGGGCCGCCCCGGTCGGCGCCTTCGGCGCGATGGCCGCGGTCGTCGGCTCGGCCGGCGTGGACGCCCTGAAGAGCCTCGCGGTGCTGATGCTCGGCTTCTACGTCACCTGCTTCCTCTTCGTCTTCATCGTCCTCGGCGCCCTGCTGAAGATCATCTCGGGCCTGAACATCCTCTCCCTGTTCAAGTACCTGGCCCGTGAGTTCCTGCTGATCCTGTCCACCTCCTCCTCCGAGTCCGCGCTGCCGCGCCTCATCGCGAAGATGGAGCACCTGGGCATCAGCAAGCCCGTCGTCGGCATCACCGTCCCGACCGGCTACTCCTTCAACCTCGACGGCACCATGATCTACATGACCATGGCGTCCCTGTTCATCGCCGACGCGATGGGCACCCCGATGTCGATCGGCGAGCAGATCCCGCTGCTGCTGTTCCTGTTCGTCGCCTCCAAGGGCGCCGCGGGCGTCACCGGCGCCGGCATGGCGACCCTGGCCGGCGGTCTGCAGTCGCACAAGCCCGCCCTGGTGGACGGCATCGGCCTCATCGTCGGCATCGACCGCTTCATGAGCGAGGCCCGCGCCCTCACCAACTTCGCCGGCAACGCCGTCGCGACCGTCCTGGTCGGTACCTGGACCAAGGAGATCGACAAGGAGCGCGTGCACCTGGTGCTCGCGGGCGGCCTGCCCTTCGACGAGAAGACCCTTCTCGACGAGGACGGCGAGGACGACGTCCTGACGGACAGCAGCCTGCCCGAGCAGCGCGAGGGCGGCGAGAAGGAACTCGCGAAGGCGTAGCTTCTCCCCTGAGTTCCGGATGTCCGGCCCCGCCTGAACCGGGGCCGGACATCCGGCCATCACCCCCCCCGTACTCCGGACGGCCGAGCACTCCCCCGTGGCTCGGCCGTCCGGTTCTTTGTCTGCGGGTGCGTCGTGGCCGGTCGCGCAGTTCCCCGCGCCCCTGAAGGGCGCGTTCCACCGCCCTGCTCAGTCACCCGCCCCGAGGGTCTCGGCGACCGCCGTGGGCAGCCAGTGCCGTACGTCTGCGAAGGGGAAACCGAGGCGCGTGGCGCGGGAGTTGTCCATGCCGTAGGAGCGGAAGAAGGAGAACGGCGCGACCTCGCCGAGCTCGACGAGCCGGAGCACGACCTTGCCCTCGGGCAGCTGCGCGGCCACCGCCTCGCAGAGATCGACGGTGGTCAGCAGGGAGTGGGAGGCCGCGTTGACCGGCCCGGTGAACTCCTCGCCCGCCGTCCACGCCAGGAAGTCGGCGATCTCCTCGACGTGGATGTAGGTGGCGGGCTGGTCCGAGAAGGGCACTGTGATGGGACGGCCGTCCCGGATGCGGGAGGCGTAGTGGTCGAGGCGGCCCGTGAAGTCGTCGTCCCCGCCCAGCACATGGGCCACGCGCACGGCCACGTACGGGAGCTCGGGGCCCGGGGCGGCGAACACCGCCTCCGCCTGCCGCTTGCCCTCGCCGTAGTGCCCTTCCCGGAACTCCGGGTCGTCCCAGGGGAGTTCGAGATCGACCGACACCTCCAGCGGATCGACGGCGTCCTCCCGGACGAGCGTGATCGAGTCCTCGTACTCGTACACCTCGACCGTCGACGTCAGCACATACCGCCGGGTGCGGCCCGCGAACACCCGGCGGGCGACGGCCGCCTGGCGCGGGGTGTAGCAGACCTGGTCGACGACGACGTCGAAGACGCGGGACCCCAGGGCGCCGCGCAGCGACGCCTCGTCGTCGCGGTCCGCGACCAGGTGCACGGCGCCCGGCGGCGGGGCCGACGATCCGCGGTTCAGCACGGTCACCCGGTCCCCGGCGGCGAGCAGCCGACCGATCAGCCGCTTGCCGAAGTAGCGGTTCCCGCCGATGACCAGTACCTCTCGTGGCTTGTCCATGGCCATAATTCTCCCGGCGTATCCGTCCGTCCTGAAGGGGTAACCATGGGAGTTCCGGCCGCCGCGCCGAAAGAACCGCGGCATTCACGAGCCGGCGCCATGGAAACATCGGCGGCCTTCGACGCCGTGGACCGACAGATCCTCCAGCTGCTCCAGACCGACGGCCGGATCAAGCTCAGCGAGCTGGGCCGCCGGGTGCGGCTGAGTCCCGCGGCGGTGACCGAGCGGGTGCGGCGGCTGGAGTCCGCAGGGGTGATCAGCGGGTACGGCGCCAGGGTCGTCCCGGCCCGGCTCGGCTACGGGATCCAGGCGTTCATCCGGGTCAGTCCGCACGGCGGGTACAACCTGAAGCACCCCAGGACCCTGGAGCTGATGGAACGGCCGGAGATCACCGAGGTGCATCACGTGGTCGGCGAGGACTGCTGGATCCTCAAGGTCGCCGTCACCGACACGGTGCACCTGGAGGAGGTCTCGGTCCTAGGCCGCACCACCACCTCGATCGTGCTCACCTCGCCGGTCGAACGCAAACCCCTCTTGCCTTGACGTCGGCGTCAAGGCCTACGTTCGTAGGCATGCGCATCGGAGAGCTGGCCGCGCGGGCCGGGACCACGACCCGGACGCTGCGGTACTACGAGTCGCGGGGGCTGCTGCCCGCGCGGCGCGGCGACAACGGGTACCGGACGTACGACGAGAGCGATCTGCGGCTGCTCCGGCAGATCCGGACGCTCCAGGACTTCGGGTTCGACCTGGAGGAGACCCGGCCCTTCGTGGAGTGTCTGCGGGCCGGGCATCCCGAGGGCGACTCGTGTCCGGCGTCGCTCGCGGTCTACCGGAGCAAGCTGGACGAGCTGGACGCGCTCATCGGGGAGCTGAAGGCGGTCCGGGAGACGGTCGCCGGGCAGCTGGTGCGGGCCGAGCGGGCGCGGGACCGGCTGGGCGCCGAGGCGCTGGTTCCGGGGGGTCCGGAACCCGGGTGCGAACTGGGAGGCCGGTAAATGGGGACAGGCGTGAGCGATGTGACGGACGACGACTTCGAGGCCGAGGTGATCGGGTCCGCGCTGCCGGTGCTCGTGGAGTTCACCGCGGACTGGTGTCCGCCGTGCCGGCAGATGGGGCCGGTGCTCGGCGCGCTCGCCGCGGAGGAGGGCGAGCGGCTGAAGGTGGTGCAGCTGAACGTGGACCACAACCCGGAGACGACCAACGCCTACAAGGTGCTGTCGATGCCGACCTTCATCGTCTTCCGGGGCGGCGAGCCGGTGAAGTCGATGGTGGGCGCCCGGCCCAAGCGCCGGCTCCTGGAGGAACTGTCCGAGGTGCTCCCGGACGTCCGTTGACCTGACGTAATACGAAGCAATCCCCCGAGCGCAATTGCGCTCGGGGGATTGCTTTGCGTATATTTAATGGTTCGTGACTTCACGGGAATTGAGTCACAAAGAAGCTCAGTGAGCACAGTATATCCGGGCGGGAGCGGAATTGTCAAACAGCGAATTTCCAGACGATGAAATGTGCCGCGAACAGGAATTCATCGACGGCCTGTACGCGCGCGTGGACGCCCTGCGCGGTGACACCGAGTCCTCCGTCACCGACGCCCTCGCGCAGGGCAACACGCCCATGCAGGCCCGGCTGGAGCGCGACATCCTCGTCGCCGAGCGCTCGGGGCTGCTGGCCGCGCTGAACGCGGTCGACGGCTCCCTCTGCTTCGGCCGCATCGACCTCACCTCGGGCACGAAGCACCACATCGGCCGGATCGGTCTGCGGGCCGACGACGCCGAGCTCACGCCGATCCTGATCGACTGGCGGGCCGACGTCGCCCGCCCCTTCTACCTGGCCACCGGCCACACCCCGATGGGGCTGCGCCGACGCCGGCACCTCACCACCGATGCCCGCCGGGTCACCGCCCTGCACGACGAGATCCTCGACCTCGGCGACCAGGAGCGCACCGGCCACGAGGACCCGACCGGCGACGCCGTGCTGCTCGCCGCGCTGGGCGCCGCGCGCACCGGCCGGATGAGCGACATCGTGCAGACCATCCAGGCCGAGCAGGACGAGATCATCCGGGCGCCGCACCGAGGGGTGCTGGTCGTCGAGGGCGGCCCCGGCACCGGAAAGACGGCCGTCGCCCTGCACCGCGCCGCGTACCTGCTGTACGAACACCGGGAGCTGCTCGCCAAGCGGGCCGTCCTGATCGTCGGTCCCAACCCCGCCTTCCTCGGCTACATCGGCGAGGTGCTGCCCTCGCTGGGCGAGACCGGCGTCCTGCTGGCCACGGTCGGCGAGCTGTACCCGGGCGTCCACGCGACGGCCGCGGACCGGCCCGAGGCGGCCGCGGTCAAGGGCCGCGCCGACATGGCGGACGTCCTCGCCGCCGTCGTACGCGACCGGCAGGCGCTGCCCGACCCGGTGATCACGATCGAGCACGACCGCGAGATTCTGATGCTCGACGACGGACTGGCCGGCGTCGCCCGCGACCGCACCCGCGCCGCCGGGCTGCCGCACAACGCGGCCCGCGAGCACTTCGAGGGCCACATCCTCAACGCGCTGACGGACATGGTCGCCGAACGCATCGGCACCGACCCCTACGACGGCTCCAACATGCTCGACGCGAGCGACATCACCCAGATCCGCGACGAACTCGCCGAGAACCCCGAAGTCTGGTCCGCCATCGACGAGTTGTGGCCGCGGATCACCCCGCAGCGCCTGGTCGCCGACTTCCTCGCCGCCCCCGAGGCCCACCTGGGCGCCGAGGACGCGGCCGCCGTCCGCCGCCCGGTGACCTCGTCCTGGACCGTGTCGGACGTGCCGCTCCTCGACGAGGCCGCCGAACTCCTCGGCGAGGACGACCGCTCGGCGCGGGCGCTCGCCGAGCGCGAGCGGGAGACGCAGGTCGCCTACGCGCAGGGCGTGCTCGACGTGTCCTACGCCTCCCGGAGCTTCGAGTTCGAGGACAAGGAGGACGACGACCCCGAGGCCGGCGAGGTCCTCTCCGCGCACGACATCATCGACGCCGAGCGGTTCGCCGAGCGGCACGAGGAGGACGACCACCGCAGCGCCGCCGAGCGCGCGGCGGCCGACCGGACCTGGGCGTTCGGGCACATCATCGTCGACGAGGCGCAGGAACTGTCGCCGATGGCGTGGCGGCTGCTCATGCGGCGCAGCCCGACCCGCTCGATGACCCTGGTCGGCGACCCCGCCCAGACGGCGGAGGCGGCCGGCGTCGGCTCCTGGTCGAAGATCCTCGCCCCGTACGTCGAGAACCGCTGGGAGCACACCCGGCTCGGCGTCAACTACCGCACCCCGGCCGAGATCATGGAGGTCGCGGCGGCCGTCGTCCGCGCCGAGCACCCCGGCTTCGAGCCGCCCAGCTCGGTCCGCTCCACCGGCGTACGGCCCTGGGCGCGCGCCGCCGACGACCTGCCCGGCGCGGTCGCCGAGGCCGTCGCCGAGCTCACGCCCGCCGAGGGCCGGCTCGCGGTGATCGCCCCGCGCGCACTGCACCGGCGGCTGGCGGCCCGCCTCGACGGGGTGACCGCGGGGGCCGAACCGGACCTCACCCACACCGTCGTCCTGCTCGACCCCCGCCAGTCCAAGGGCCTGGAGTTCGACTCCGTGCTCGTGGTCGAACCGGGCGACTACGGCACCAGCGATCTCTATGTCGCGCTGACCCGCGCCACCCAACGACTCGCGGTGGTCCATACCAAGGAACTGCCGAAAGCGCTGGCCGCGGCCCTGGAGGCGCCCTCGGTCTGACTCAGGATCACCAAGACGTAACAGTTCGTGCCGTGATCACTGCGCGTGCACGGCCGGTGCGGTAAGCGTGGCGGTATGGAAGCCCAGCCTCACGCCCTCGCACCGGCCGACAGCCCGCACCTCGGGTCGCTCCCCGTCCAGCCGCTGCTCACGGCGGAGTTCGACGCGGACCCCGGCGCGGTGTACCGGCGGCTGCGGAGCAGGTACGGGCCCGTGGCCCCGGTCGGACTCATGGGCGTGCCGGTGTGGCTCGTGCTCGACTACCGGGAGGTCCTCGAGGTCCTGAAGAACGAGAGCCGGTGGCGGCGCGACGTACGGCACTGGCGGGCCCGCGCCCAGGGCGAACTGCCGCCCGACTGGCCGCTGCTCGCGGGCTACGAGGTGCGGCAGACGATGTTCATGGACGACGAGGAGCACCGGGCCGCCCGCCGCACCCAGCACGCCGCACTGCGCCCCTTCCAGGACGCCAGAAGCCCCGAGGGCTGGGAACTGCGCGCGGCCGTCGCCCGCTACGCCGACGAACTCGTCGCGCTGCTCGCTGCCGAGTCGGGCCGCTCCGGCTTCGCCGACCTGGGCGCGCAGTACACCCGGCCGCTGCTGCTGATGATCACCGCCAAACTGTTCGGCTGCCCGGTCGAACTCGGCGACGAACTGGTCATGGACCTGTGGCGGATGCTCGACGGCGGCCCCGACTCCGGCCCCGCCACCGGCCGGGCGCTGGCCGCCTTCACCCGTCTCGCCGCCCACCGCAGGGCCAGACCCGGCGACGACCTCACCTCGTACATGATGCTCGCCGACCCCGACCTCACCGACGATCAGCTCGGCCGGGAGCTGTTCATGAACGCCGTCTACCTCAACGACATCACCGGCAACATGGTCCTCAACACCCTGCTGGAGGTGTTGCGGGGCAACGCGACGGTACGCCGCAGCCTGTCGGCCGGGCAGCTCGGCGAGACGGTCAACCGGGCCGCCCTCGCCAACCCGCCCGTCGCCAACATGTGCTTCCGGTTCGCCGCCCGGGACGTGCGGCTGGGCCGGTTCTGGATCCGCGCCGGGGACATCGTCTCCCCGTCCTCCGCCGCCGCCCACCAGGACCTGATGGCGATCGGCTCCTCCCACATGGTCGGCTCCACCGTCTCCACCCGCGCCCATCTGGGCTGGGGCGCGGGCGCCCACCAGTGCCCCAGCGCGGCCCGCGAACTCGGCGGCCTCATCGTCACCACCGCCGTGGGCCGCGTCTTCGACCACTTCATCCGCGCCGAACTGACCCTCCCCTCCGACCAGTTGCCCTGGCGCTCGGGCCCGGTGGTGCGGGGGCTGCGGGTGCTGCCCGTGCGCTACGAACTCTCCGCCGACGCGCCCACGACGCGCCCTGCGGACCCCCGGCAGACCACGCCGGCAGCCTCCCACCGGGACGAGAACCAGACGAGAGGACTGCTGGCGGCGCTGCGACGGCTGATGTTCGGCAGGAAGTAGGACGGCTACGGCTCAGGCCGGCCGCAGCCACACCGTCGCCAGCGGAGGCAGGGTCAGCCGGATGCTCGCCGGCCGGCCGTGCAGGGCCTGCGGCTCCGGCTTGACCGGCTCCGGTCCGACCACCCCGCTGCCGCCGTACCGCTCGGCGTCCGTGTTGAGGATCTCGTGCCAGGCCGGGACGTCGTCGGGGACGCCGAGGCGGTAGTCGTGGCGGACGACCGGGGAGAGGTTGGAGACGGACAGCAGCGGGGAGCCCTCGGCGTCGTACCGCAGGAACGCGAAGACGTTGTCCTCGGCCGCGTCCCCCACCACCCACTGGAAGCCGCCCGGGTCGGTGTCGCGCTGCCAGAGGGCGGGGGCCGCCCGGTAGACGGTGTTGAGGTCCCGGACCAGGTCTCTGACCCCCCGGTGATCGGCCTGCGCGCCGTACGCCGGGTCCAGCAGCCACCAGTCCGGGCCGTGCGCCTCCGACCACTCCGCGCCCTGCGCGAACTCCTGCCCCATGAAGAGGAGCTGCTTGCCCGGGTGGGCCCACATGAAGCCCAGGTACGCGCGCAGGTCGGCGCGCTGCTGCCACCAGTCGCCGGGCATCTTCGACACCAGCGAGCGCTTGCCGTGCACCACCTCGTCGTGCGACAGGGGCAGCACATAGTTCTCGCTGTACGCGTACACCATCGAGAAGGTCATCTCGTGGTGGTGGAAGCTGCGGTGCACCGGCTCGTGGCTCATGTACTGCAGCGAGTCGTGCATCCAGCCCATGTTCCACTTCAGCCCGAAACCCAGCCCGCCGAAGCCGCTCGGACCCGGGTGGTGGGTGGCCCGTGTGACGCCGTCCCAGGCCGTGGACTCCTCCGCGATCGTGACGACCCCGGGACTGCGCCGGTAGACCGTCGCGTTCATCTCCTGCAGGAACGCCACCGCGTCCAGGTTCTCCCGGCCGCCGTGCTCGTTCGGCGTCCACTGGCCGTGCTCGCGTGAGTAGTCGAGGTAGAGCATGGAGGCGACGGCGTCCACCCGCAGCCCGTCGACATGGAACTCCTCGCACCAGTAACTGGCGTTGGCCACCAGGAAGTTGCGCACCTCGCGCCGCCCGAAGTCGAACTCCAGCGTCCCCCAGTCGGGGTGCGCGGCCCGCAGCGGGTCCTCGTGCTCGTACAGCGGACGCCCGTCGAACTCGGCCAGCGCCCAGTCGTCGCGCGGGAAGTGCGCCGGCACCCAGTCCATCAGGACGCCGACGCCGGCCCGGTGCAGCGCGTCCACCAGGTGCTTGAAGTCGTCCGGCGTGCCGAGCCGGGCCGTCGGCGCGTAGAAGCCGGTGACCTGGTAGCCCCAGGAGCCGCCGAAGGGATGTTCGGCGACCGGCATCAGCTCGACGTGCGTGAAGCCCAGGTCCCTGACGTACGCGGGCAGCTGCTCGGCGAGTTGACGGTACGTCAGGCCAGGTCGCCAGGACGGCAGATGGACCTCGTAGACGGAGAACGGGGCCTCGTGCACGGGGGTCGCGGCCCGCCGGGCCAGCCACTCCTCGTCGCCCCACTCGTGGTGCGAGGCGGTCACGATCGACGAGGTCGCCGGCGGGACCTCCGTACGCCTCGCCATCGGGTCGGCGCGCAGGGTGTGCGAGCCGTCGGGGCGGGTGATGTCGAACTTGTACAGCTCGCCCTCGCCGATCCCGGGCACGAACAGCTCCCAGATCCCGGACGAGCCGAGCGAGCGCATCGGATACCCGGTGCCGTCCCAGAAGTTGAAGGTGCCGGCCAGCCGCACCCCGCGCGCGTTCGGCGCCCACACGCGAAAACCGGTGCCGGGCACGCCCTCGTGGGCCGTCGGGTGCGCGCCGAGCACCGTCCACAGCTCCTCGTGCCGGCCCTCGCCGATCAGATGCAGGTCCAGGTCGCCCAGCGTGGGCAGGAAACGGTAGGCGTCCTCGGTCTCCACGGTCGTGCCCTCGTACTCCACGAGGAGCCGGTAGGCCGGGACCTCGACCAGGGGCAGCAGGCCGGAGAAGAAGCCGTCGCCGTCGTCGTGCAGCTCGGCGCGCAGCGCGCCCGACAGGACGGTGACGGACCGCGCGTACGGGCGCAGCGCCCGGAAGACGATCCCGCCGGACGCCGGATGCGCGCCGAGCACGGAGTGCGGGTCGTGGTGCGTGCCGTGCAGCAGCCGCTCGCGGTCGGCGGAGTCGAGGGCGGGGGTCGCTTCCAGGGGCGCCGCTGGGGCTATGGGCGTCACGGGCGCCTCAGGCACCACGGGCGCCTGAGGCGCCACGGGCTGCGCGGGCTTCTTCGCGGCGGCTTTCGCGGCCCCTGCCGCCTTCTTGACCGGAGCCTTCTTGACCGGAGCCTTTTTGCCTGGCGCCTTTTTGCCCGGCGTCTTCTTGCTCACGGCTTTCTCGCCCACCCCCTCGTCGCCGGCCGCTTCCTTGCCCGCAGCCTTCTTGGTCACGGCTTTCTTCGCGGTGGCCTTCTTCTTCGGGGGAGTCACGTACGGAGCCTCCTCAAGGCAGGTCGGGAGCGGCGAGGCGATGTATCGCGGACAGGGGGACGGGGAGCCAGTCGGGGCGGTGCCGGGCCTCGTAGACGACCTCGTAGACCGCCTTGTCCGTCTCGTGGGCCCGCAGCAGCACGGGGTCGGTGCGCGGATCGACGCCCGCCGCCTCGGCGTACCCGGAGCAGTACGCCGCCCGGCAGGCGTGCGCCCAGCCCGGGGCGGGCGGGTCGGCCGACCGGGCCGCGTAGTCGAAGGAGCGCAGCATGCCCGCCACGTCCCGCACGGCCGGCTGGGGCATCCGCCGCTCGGCCAGCGGCCGGGCGGGCTCCCCCTCGAAGTCGATCAGCGCCCACTGGCCGGAGGCCGCGCGCAGACACTGCCCGAGGTGCAGATCGCCGTGGATGCGCTGGGCGGTCCAGGTGCAGCCCTCGGCCGCGAGATCGGCCAGCGCGGTGAAGGCGGTGCGCAGCGCGGGCGCGTACGGGCGCAGCACGGGTACCGCCTGCGCGGCCGCGTCGAGCCGCTCGGTCATGCCGTCCACCATCGGCCCTATCTGCGCATGCCCCAGCGTCGCCGTGGGCAGCGCCCGGGCCAGGGCCCCGTGCACCTCGGCGGTGGCCCGCCCCAGCGCCCGCGCCTCCGCGACGAAGTCCTCGCCCTTGGCCAGTTCCCGCAACGCCAGCTCCCAGCCGTCCGCCGCGCCCTGGACGTAGGGCTGGAGCACCGCCAGGACGTAGGACTCGCCCTCGCCCCCGCCGTCGTCGTCGCCCTCACTCGGGTCCGCGAACATCCACGCGGTCGGCGCGGGCACCCTGGGGCAGCCCTCGCGGGCCAGCGCCAGCGGCAGTTCCAGGTCGGGATTGACGCCCGGCACGACCCGCCGCAGAAGTTTCAGGATGAACGTATCTCCATAGATGACGGACGAGTTCGACTGTTCGCCGGTCAGCCGGCGCGGGACCAGCCCCGACCGGATCTCCTGCCCGGGGTCGCGCTCGCAGCGCAGTCCGCCGATCCGGGCCCGGGTGCGCAACGCCTCCAGGAGCACCTCGGCGGGACGGCTGTCGTACAGGGCGTCGAACACGGTCCGCCCGGCCAGCGGGCCGTCCGTGACGCGGCCGATCAGCGCGGGAGCCAGCCGGGGCGGAAGGGCCTCGCGGACGCCGATCAGCAGTTGGTAGCAGTCGCCGGGCGCGGCTCCCTGACGGGCGCGCACCAGCAGGTGGTACAGGCCGAGCCTGGCCTCGGCGGGCAGCAGCTCGGTGGCCGTCACCAGCGAGAACCCGGTGACCGGACGCCCCTTGCCGGCGAACCAGCGCTGCCGGGGAAGCCACTCCCGCAGCAGGGGGTCCAACGACGCGAGCAGGCCGGGGCTGGTCTTGCCGGAAAGTGTGACAGTCTCCGCCATATGTGTCACATTCCTTTCCCCGGGGGGTCGGGGTGTGAGTGATGCGTGCCCCGGGCGGGACAGCGGAAACCGCCCCGCCCCGGGGTTCTAGGCCGCGTCCTTGCGCAGCCTGAACCAGTAGAAGCCGTGCCCGGCCAGCGTGAGCAGGTAGGGCAGCTCGCCGACCGCCGGGAAGCGCACCCCGCCGAACAGCTCCACCGGATACCGCCCGTTGAAGCGGCTCAGGTCCAGCTCCGTGGGCTGTGCGAAGCGCGAGAAGTTGTGCACGCACAGCACCAGGTCGTCCCCTCCCTCTTCGGTGAGGGGGGCCTCGCGCAGGAACGCGAGGACGGCCGGGTTGGAGGACTGCAGTTCGGTGTACGTCCCGAGCCCGAAGGCGGGATTCTGCTTACGGATCTCGATCATGCGCCGGGTCCAGTGCAGCAGCGACGAGGGCGACGACATCGACGCCTCGACGTTGGCCACCTGGTACCCGTAGACGGGATCCATGATGGTCGGCAGGAAGAGCCGTCCGGGGTCGCAGGACGAAAAACCTGCGTTGCGATCCGGTGTCCACTGCATCGGTGTGCGGACGGCGTCGCGGTCGCCGAGCCAGATGTTGTCGCCCATGCCGATCTCGTCGCCGTAGTAGAGGATCGGCGA
>NZ_JBSFWB010000026.1:0-135803 GCF_053592635.1 Streptomyces sp. NPDC002623
GCCGGGGCCACCGTCTCCGAGACCCCCGGCAGCCACGCCGTCTACGTCTCCCGCCCGGCCGTCGTGGCCGCCGTCATCGCCCAGGCAGCCCAAGGAACCAACGGCCAGGCCTAGCAGCGGGACGATGCCGCCGCGTCGCGTCACCGCACCATCTCCTCCGGCCCGCAGCCGGGCGAGACCCATTCCCTCCCGACCCACCTCGAAGGAGCCCCTGATGGGCCCTGAACTCACCCGCCGCCGAGTGCTCGCCACCGGTGCCGCCGCCGCGGGCACCGCAGCACTGGGACCGCTCTCCTCACCCGCCTCCGCCGCCGACCGCTCCACGGCCGGAACCAAGCCGACCATCGTGCTGGTGCACGGCGGATTCGCCGACGCCTCCTGCTGGAACGGCGTCATCGAGCGACTCCAGCACGCCGGCTACCCGACCATGGCCCCCGCCAACCCGTTGCGCAGCCTGCCCACCGACGCCGCTTACCTCGCCAGCGTCCTCCAGTCGATCAGCGGCCCGATCGTGCTGGTCGGACACTCCTACGGCGGGGCCGTCATCACCAACGCCGCCGCCGGCATCCCCCACGTCAAGGCGCTGGTCTACATCGCCGCCTTCGTCCCCGACAAGGACGAGCAACTCGGCGTACTGATCAACAAATACCCCGGCAGCATCATCCAGGCCGCGACACGGCCAGTGCCCTACCCAGGCCCCGACGGCACCACCGGTACCGACCTGTACCTCCAGGCCGACAAGTTCCGGGCCGCGTTCGCCGCCGACCTGCCCGTGGCCACCACCCGCCTCATGCAGGCCACCCAACGGCCCTTCAGCACCGCCTGCTTCACCGACGTCACCACCACCGCCGCCTGGCACACCATCCCGTCCTGGGCACTGACGGCCGAAGCCGACAAGGCCATCCCGCCCGCGCTGCAACGCTTCTTCTACCAACGCGCCGGTGCCCGCAAGATCGTCGACGTGCCCGGCGCCTCCCACGTCGCCATGATGAGCCACCCGCGCATCACCGCCCGCCTCGTCCAAGACGCCGCCAACGCCGCCCACACCGCCCACACCGCCATCTGACCCTGCGTCCACCAGCCCCGGCTCGCACCTTCGCAGGCCGGGGCCCAGCCACCCCGGTGCGCTCGCGTCCTTCGGGGCGCTGTACGTCGTCCGGACACGGCAGTCGGGCTGACCGAACAGGCTGCCGCGACCGCCGCCGTTGACCAGGCATGTCGGCGGGGCGCGGTTAGCGGGCGGCAGTGCGGTGGGTGGTGGCGAGCGCACTGTCCACGGCGGCGGACAGTGCGGTGTTGTCCTCGTCGACGCCGGCCCAGGCGACGTGCCCGTCGGGGCGGATGAGGGCGGCCCGCACGGTGGCCCATGCGGCCGGGGGCTGGTCGAGGGTTGAGGTGTGCACCGCGAGCCCCGGCCGCGTCCGGTTCGCCAGGACGCCCGCCGTCAGGTCGAGCAGGAGGTAGCTGTCCGGGCGCAACCGGGAGAACAGGTGGTTCTCGGAGCCGGTGAAGGCCAGGTCGGGGGCGCGGGTGCCGGTGAGCGGGTGGGCTGTCGGGTCCGGCGCGGGATAGCTGACGGCGAGCGCGGTGAGACGTTCGGACAGGGCCTTGTTGAGTGCCGGCTGGGTGGCGACCAACCCGCTGAACAGGGAGCGCAGGTCGAGGCCTTCGGGGGTGAAGCAGGTCATCAGGGCGGTCTGGGCGCGGCTGTGTTCCATCAGCTGGGCGCCTATGGGGTGGCGCTCGGTGTGATAGGTGTCGAGCAGGTGGTCGGGGGCCCAGCCGCGGAGGGTGGCGGCGAGTTTCCAGCCGAGGTTGTGCGCGTCCTGGATGCCGACGTTCATCCCGACGCCACCCGCCGGGAAGTGCTGGTGGGCGGCGTCACCGGCGAGCAGGATCCGGCCTCGCCGGTACTGGGCGGCCAGCCGGGTGGCGTTGCCGAATCGGGAGAGCCAGATCGGGTCGTGCATCCCGAAGTCCTCGCCCGTGATGGCGACGGTCTTGGCCCGAAGCTCCTCCAGGCCGAGGTCGCCGGGCCGTTCCGTCGTCAGGCTGTCGGGGCTGACACCGACCACGCGGTAGCGCCCACCGGGCAGCGGCGCGACCATCACCCCGCCCCGGAGTCCGAAGGTGCTGAACCCGGGCCGCGGCGGGCTGTCAAGAGTGACGTCGCCCAGCCAGCCCAGGGCGGTGGAGGGCGTGCCGGCGAAGTCGATGCCGGCGGCGGTGCGAACGGTGCTGCGGGAGCCGTCGCAGCCGATGACGAACGCCGCCTGAAGTTCGTACGGCCCGTCCAACCCGTCCACCTGCACGGTCACCGAGTCCGCGTGCTCGGTGAACCCGGTGACGCGGTGACCGCGCACGATCTTGGCGCCGAGCGCGAGCGCGTGTTCTTCCAGTAGTTCCTCGGTGCGGGCCTGGGGCAGGGCGAGGGTGTACGGGAATTCGGTCTCCATCTCCCGGAAGTCGAGCCGGTCGTCGAGCATGGCGAAGTGGCCGCCCGGGATCGGCAGGCCCTCGGCGAGGAAGGGCTTGTGCACACTGCGCGAGGCCAGGATCTCGATGGTGCGTGGGTGGATGGTGAGGGCCTTGGAGCGCTGGTCGATGTCCACACGCTCCTCGACGACGGTGACGGAAACCCCGCCCAACCGCAGTTCGGCGGCGAGCCAGAGCCCGACCGGTCCCCCTCCGGCGATGACAGCCTGCTGTTCCATGAGCCATCCTAGGTCAGTGACCAATAAACCGTCCGCAGTAAACTAGGTCAATGACCAATAGGCAAGCGAGCGGGGACCGCGGCCCACGACTGGACCCCGGAACGGTGATCCGCACCGCGCTGGAACTGCTGGACGAGAAGGGCCTGGACGCCCTGTCCACCCGGGCGGTCGCCGACCGGCTCGGCGTACGGATGAACACCGTGCTGTGGCATGTGAAGACCAAGGCCCGGATGCTGGAGTTGATGGCGGACGCCGTCGTCGGCGAAGCCCCGCTCGACGATCTTCCGGCCCCCTGGGACGAGCGCGCCCGCGAACTGGCCCGCCGGTACCGCCGCGCCCTGCTCGCCCACCGCGACGGCGCCACGCTCGTCGTCGGCACCTACGCCGCCGAACCGCATACCCTGCGTTTCGCCGACACCCTGGTGGGCGCGTTGCTGGACGGCGGCCTGGACGAGCGTGAGGCCGCCTGGACCACGTGGGCGATCATCTACTTCACCCTTGGCCTCACCCAGGAAGGACAGGCGGCGGCCCAGCAGCCCTCGAACGGCCGTCTGGCGAACGCGGTCTCCAAGGCGGGCTACCCCGCCCTCCATCGCGTCCTCGGCCATCTCGACGCGGAATCATTCGGCGAGCGCTTCGAGTTCGGCCTGTCCGCGATCCTCGCGCGAAGGTGACCGAGGACGAGAAGACGAGCCAGAGGGGCCCCGACCGCCGAGCGGCCGAACCCCGTCCGCGACATCCACGGCAAAACCGCGGAAGTCATACGGTCGACGACGTAGAGGATGGCAGTGCGCCGCGAGGCGCGCTGTTGTTTCGGACGGAGGTGGAGGACCACCGTCGCTTCGCCGTCGTAGCGGCGAGGGGACAACGTGCGCCTTCATCTCACTGCCGGAGTGCGGGAGTTCATCGCTGCGAACCGAGGTATTCGATGGCAGACCGAGCCTCCCGGCTGACAGGCTTCGACCATGAGTCTCCAGCCCGACGGCGTGTCCGACCCTTCCTGGCTGGGCAAGCCGATCGACGCTCGCCCACTGTTCGGGCCAGAGCTGGCGTCACTCCTCGACCTGCTACGCGGTCTGCGGCGCAATGAGTGGAGCAGGGCTGCGGTCCCGGGCTGGACCGTGCACGATCTTGTCGCGCCGATCACAGCCCCATCGAGATCATCGAGGCCCTGGAACTGGCCGGGACCCAGGTCGCCCGTCAATTCGAGGGTGACGACCTCGACGCAACGGGCCTGGGAGTGTCCTGGGCAGGGGCCGACCCGGCGCCCAAGTGGCTGGACGTCGCCCGGGAGTTCACCGAGTACTGGACCCACCGCCAGCAGATCCGCCACGCCACCGGGCGGGACACCGATCCGGAGCCCAACGCTCTGTCCACGGTCCTGGACGCCTTCATGAGGGCCTTGCCCCACACACTGCGTGACACGCCCGCACCCGCCGGGACACAACTCCAGGTGGTCATCGATGAGCCGGCCGTCGGCACCTGGACCGTGACCGCCACGGCGGACCGCTGGTCACTGGCCGAAGCACCCAGCGGCCGGCCGACCGCATCGGTGCGGCTCGACCCAGAGACCGCCTGGCGACTCTGCACCCGCGGCATCGATCCCGGCACTGCCCTCGCCCGGGCCCGCATCAGCGGAGACCGCCAGATCGCCGCCCAGCTCGCAGCCGAATACGGCTATGTCAACCGCGTTCTGCCCGAAGGTGAGCTGGACGATTTCGTCGACGCCTTCGCCCGCCGCATCGCTGGATTCGACAAGGCCGCGATCTCCGGCACGAAGGAGTTCGTCGACGCGGCCAGCCGAGTCCGGTCCGTTGGGGCACGTACGGCATCAGGCCACGCTCCGCTGGTTGTCGACGAGCGCGGTCTGCCGTGCGGCGGCCGGCCCCAGCAGACTGCCGCCCGCATTCGAGGCGGCGGCCACCGGCGTCAGCCGGCCGGACTGCAGACCGTCTGTCGCCGCATCCAGCCCGGGCAGTCCGAATGCGGGGCCGTCGGCCGGACCGGTGGCGAGCACGGCAGGCTAGGCTGAGAGGTTGCTGTTCGTACCGTGGAAGTTGCCGTGGGAGTTGCCGTGGATGTCGACCTGCGCAAGCTGCGCTACTTCGTGGCCGTGGCCGAGGAGTCACACTTCGGCCGGGCAGCCGAGCGGTTGCACATCACACAGCCGGTGCTTTCCCGGCAGATCCGGGCCCTGGAACACGAATTGGGCGCGCAACTGTTCACCAGGGGCAAGCAGTCCACCGAGCTGACGGCCGCCGGCCGCCAGCTGCTGGAGGACGCCCGGCCCCTGCTGGCCTCCGCCCAGGCGCTCGGCCGCCGCGTCCAGCGGGCCGCGCAAGGGGTGTCCACGTTCACGGTCGGATTCATGCCTGGAATCACCGTGACCGGCGCCGTGCGGGACTTCACCGCCAGGCACCCCGAGCTGGACGTGCAGGTGGTGCGCACCTCCTGGGACACCCAGGTCCAGGCCGTGCACGAGGGCCTCCTCGACGTCAGCTTCGTGCGGCTGCCGGTCGAACGCCGCGGCCTGACGCTGCGCCCTGTCTTGCGCGAGCCGCGCGTCGCCGTCCTTCCGTCGCATCACCGCCTGGCGGGCAAGAAGTCCATCGGCATCGCGGACCTGGCCGCCGAACACCTGCTCCAGGACCCCGACGCCGTCCCCGAGTGGCGGGACCTCCCCGACCGGATCGACGACGAGGAGGCCGGCGCGCGGCCCGCCTTCGGCAGTGTGGAGGAGAAACTGGAGCATGTCGCGACCTCGGGGGGCGTGCTGGTCCTTCCCTTGTCGACCGCGGCCTACTACACCCACACCGACGTCGCCCACGTGCCCATCGACGACATCGGCCCCAATGAGGTCTGTCTTGCCTGGAGCGCGGACCGGCACTCTGCACTGATGTCCGAGTTCGCCGACGTCACCGCCGCCCAGTGCTGATGCCCCCAGGGCATCAGCACTGACAGAAGAGGTCTTGGACGCCCATCGCAGCGTGGCCGCAGGGTGGAGGAGCGGCAGGATTCCCGCCGCATCCGACATCCGAAAGGACCGTGAGGACAATGAAGGTCTTCATCACCGGCGGCTCCGGCTACATCGGCCGCTCCGTCATCGCCGCGCTGATCCGACGCGGCATCGAGGTGACGGCGCTGGCGCGCAGCGAGCAGTCCGCTCGCACCGTGTCGGACCTGGGCGCTACTCCCCTGGTGGGGTCGCTCACCGACACCGATGTCCTGCGGGAGGCCGCCGGCCGGGCCGACGGCGTGATCCACCTCGGGGTGGACTACTCCGAGGGCACCGCGGACGTCGACCGCGCCGCGGCCGAGGCGATGCAGGACGGCGCAGGGAGCCGGCCGTATGTGCACACCGGCGGGGTGTGGGTGTACGGGGACACCGACGGGGTCGTGGACGAGGACGCCCCGCTGAACCCGCCGGGCATCACCGCCTGGCGGCTGGACAACGAGAAGCGCGTGCTCGCCCGGGCCACCACCGGAGAGCACCCGGTGGTGGTGATGCCCGGGCTGGTCTATGGCCGGTGCGGAGGGCTCGCGCAGTCGTTCTTCGTCGAGCCGGGGCGTGCCGCAGGCGCTGTCCCCTGCATTCGGGACGGCTCCGCCCACTGGGCACTGGTCCACGTCGACGACATCGCCGAGCTGTACGTCCTGGCCCTGAACGCCCCGGCCGGCGCCGTCTACGCAGGGGTCAGCGGACAGAACCTCCCGCTCGCGGACATCACTCTGGCACTCAGCCAGGCCGCCGGATGCCCGGGCAGGATCGACTCGCTGTCCCTGGACGAGGCCGTACAGCAGATGGGCCCGATCGCCGAGGCGTTCGCCCTCGACCAGCAACTCACCGGCGCCCGGGCCCAGCGCGAGCTCGGCTGGACGCCCACTCGGCTCGACGCCCTGGCTGAACTCTCCCAGGGCTGAGGCCCCCGGCAGAACTGACGCGGGCTCAGCCAAATGAGGGGAGACATCCAGACGGCTCCGACGCCGTCACCGCCAGGGCCGAGATCAAGGAGTCGGAGTCCCGCCGTCTGCCTCTTGCGGTCGCATGAAGTCGAGGTCGTCGCCCCACGCGTCCAGCACCTCGCCGTGTCCGGCCTCCCGGGCCGCTGTCTCGACGAGGCCGAAAAGCTGCCGTTGCAGGGTCACGTCACCCGTGGCGGAGATGCGGTCCACGGCACGGAGCAGCACGTCGGTGTCCCAGCCCGGCAGCGGATCCCGGGCGAGTTCCCACTCCAGGTACTTGTTGTAGGGGCGGGGGCGACGGTCGAGAGCGAAGAGCAGTTCGAGCAGGAGTCGCATGCTGTCGGCTGCGTCGAGGCGAGCGGCGAGAGCCCGGCCGTCCCGGTGGTTCTTGACGGAGCGGTAGAGGGAGTTGGTGTAGGCGTCGAGCCATCCGCCGGAGTCCCGGAAAGCCTCATCGGCGTCCAGCCGAGCCCAGTCGGCAAGGATGCGGGCGATACCTCCGTCGAGCCGGTCGAGCACGATCCGGGCACGGGCGAGGGCGTAGCGCTCCCAGCCGGGCATCCCGGCCCCACGGAACTCGGTGAGAGTGACGACGACGAGGTCGAGCCCGGCGCTGCGGTGACCCGCGAACCGGGTCAGATCGGTCCTGGCGTCATCGGCGACGACCGCATACAGGTCGTGGTCGGAGTACGGGGTGACCATGCCGTCGTGGGCTCGGGACCCTTTGAGGACAAGGCCGACGACGGCCGGATCAGCGGCAGCGAGTTCGACGAACGCGTCGTAGGTGAGGGGCTGCTGAGCAGTCAAGGTGTGGATCTCCGGTGAGGTGAGACGGGAATGCCTGCCGGGGCGACCCCGTTACGAGGCGCCCACACCGTCCGCGGCTGCACGTGGCTGCACGTGGCTGCCGCCCGGGAGATCAACGCACATCTCGACTCTATCGCCCGCCCCGCCCCGGGGCCCGTCCCGCCCCAGCCCGGCCCGGCCCGGATTTCCTGGTGCGGGGTGTCCGAAGTCTCGGGTGCCCCGCACCTTCACTGTTACGATTCAGTGATGCTTGCCGCCCGGTCGGGCGCACCGTATCGGCTTGTCCGACATGTTCTCCAGGAGGCTCCCGTGGCGCGCAGGACCGGCCGGGTGACGGCGACCGACGTCGCCAAAGAGGCAGGGGTCTCCCAGACCACGGTCAGCTATGTGCTGAACGACGTGCCCAACCAGAAGATCTCCGAGCAGACCCGGCGCAGAGTCCTGGACGCGGTGGCGAAGCTGGGCTACAAACCGTCGGCCGCCGCCCGCGCGCTGCGCCTGGGCCGCAGCGATCTGGTGCTGATGTTCCTTCCGGACGTTCCGGTCGGCGGCACCCTGACGGCCCTGGTCGAGCTCCTCGGCGACGAGTTGGAGCGGCACGGCCTGAACCTCGTCACCCGGCGCGAGCGGCACACCCCGCTGGAGTCGCTGTGGCGGGAACTCATGCCGGCGGCCGTGATGACGACCTTCGACGTCTCCGCCGAGGACGCGGCCAGCATGCGTGCGGCCGGCATCCACGTGGTCAGCGCCGGGATGAGCCCGACGACCGACCCGGGCGTCCTGACCATCCCCCAGCAGCTCATCGGTGCCATGCAGGTCGAGCGGCTGGCGGCGACACGGCACTCCCGCATCGGCTACGCCGCTCCCGGGGATCCCCGGCTCGAGGGTTTTCTGGCGCTGCGGCTCGACGGCGCTCGTGCCGCCTGCGCGGAACGCGGTCTGGAACCCCCTGTCGTGCTCGAGGTGCCCCTCGACATCTCGGCGGCCGCGGCGGCCGCCGAGCAGTGGCATGCGGCCGTCCCCGCCGTCACGGGAGTCTGCGCCTACAACGACGAGACGGCTTTCGCCCTCCTCGCGGGCATGCGCAGGGTGGGCCTGGCCGCCCCCGGCGACCTGGCCGTGATCGGCGTCGACAACGACAAGCTGGCGCCGTTCGCGATGCCGCCGCTGACGACCATCGACAACAACCTCGACGTCCTCGCGGGCCGCGCGGCCCGGATGATCGTCAACGGCGTGACCGGCCGATCGCTGCCGACGCCGCCCCAGGTGACCCCGCTGAGCCTGGTGGTACGCGAGTCGGCCTGACGCCGACCGCTCCGCTTCCCGGCGCCCCACTGCACCGCCCCTCCGGTTCCCGGTTTCGGCGATCCGGCTTTCGGCGATCCCGCTATCCCTCTATCCGGCGATCCGGCGATCCGGCGATCCGGCGATCCGGCGATCCGGCGATCCGGAGAAAGCTGACGCACGAGTCTTGTGGTCCGCCAAAGTGCGGGGCTACGTTACCCATACGTTTCACTTGTACGTATCAGTACGCATCACCACGTCCGCTCACCCCACCGAAAACGGTGGAAGCGAACGGCCCTTCCACCAGGGACGGCTGACCGCCAAGAACGGTCCAGGCCGCGTCAGGACCTGGTTTCCCCTACCTCCGAGGCCCTTGAGGGCGGCTCGCTGCCCGACGCCGCCCGGTCATCCACTCACCAGCGGAGCACCCATGCGAAGAATCGCGCTGACGGCCGTATCGGCTGCCCTGATCTTGTCCTCGGCCGCATGCGGCTCGGGCTCGGGCTCCGGTTCGGGCAAGGCGGCCACCGGCGGCACCCTCACCCTGGCCCCCCTGGTCGCGGCGCAGCCGTGGGACCTGGCCGACGCCGGACTCGGCAACAACGCGCAGTACTACCAGCCGGTGTACGACTCGCTGCTCCGGCTGTCCCCGACGGCCGAGGTCAAGCCCAACCTGGCGACCAAGTGGTCGTACGACGCGGCCCGCACGGTGCTCACGCTGACCCTGCGCACCGGCGTCAAGTTCACCGACGGCGCCGCCTTCGACGCGGCGGCGGTCAAGGCCAATCTGCTGCACACCAAGGAGGGCAGCAACGAGGCGGCGGGCCAGCTCAAGGGCATCAGCGGCGTCGATGTGGTCGACGCCACCACGGTCGCCATCAAACTCTCGGCCCCCGACCCCTCGTTGGTGCCGAACCTCGGCAACGTGGCCGGAATGATGGCCAGTCCGCAGGCCATCACCGCGGGGACGCTCAAGACGGCCCCGGTGGGCTCCGGCCCGTACACCCTGGACAAGTCCGCGACCACGGCGGGCAGCACGTACACCTTCGTACGCAATCCGGGCTACTGGAACAAGGCCGCCTTCCCCTTCGACAAGGTCGTCCTCAAGCCGCTGACCGACCCGACCGCCGTGCTCAACGCGCTGCGCTCGGGACAGGTCAACGGCGCCCTGCTGGCCAGCGCCAAGAACGTCGCGCCGGCCAAGAGCAGCGGGCTGAACGTCACCAAGTACACGTCCGGGGACATCGAGGGCGTGTACATCTGGGACCGCGAAGGGAAGATCGTCAAGGCGCTCGGCGACGTCCGGGTCCGCCAGGCCCTGAACTACGCCTTCGACCGGTCCACGATCGTCAAGACGGCGAAGCAGGGACTGGGCAAGGCCACGACTCAGATCTTCAACCCCGCGAGCTCGGCCTTCGACAGCTCGCTGGACTCCACGTACTCCTACGACCCGGCGAAGGCCAAGCAGCTGCTGTCCGAGGCGGGTTACCCGAACGGCTTCTCGGTCACCGTGCCGGACGTCTCGGCGGTCTTCCCGGACCAGCAGGCGGCCATGATCCAGCAGCTCGAGGACGTCGGGATCAAGGTGAAGGTCGACAAGATCCCGGTCGCCCAGTTCATCAACGCCCTCCTCGCGGGCAAGTACGCCCTGTCCTACATGACACTGGCCTCCTTCAACCCCTGGGACACCATCCAGATCGAGGTCGCCAAGACCGCCCTGTGGAATCCGCTGCACACCGAGGACGCCAAGGTCACCGACCTCATCGACAAGGCCCGGTCGGCGACCGGCGCGGCCCAGGACGCCCTGTTCAAGGAGCTCAACACCTACCTCGTCGACCAGGCGTGGAACGCGCCCTGGGACTCCGTGGAGAGCACCTACGCGACGACCAAGAACGTCACCTTCACCCCGCAGGCGTTCGCCGTCGTTCCTCCGATCTACAACTTCAAGCCCACTGGCTGACCCGGTCGGCGAGCCGGGCGGGAACGTTTCTTCCGATCCCGCCCGGCCGCCGATGAACACCGGTCAGGGAGAGGCAAGGTGGAGAGACTGATGATCGTTTTCTTGATCCGGCGCATCGCCGCCGGGCTGGTCCTGGTCCTGGTGATCGCGACCACGACCTTTGCGCTGATGGGCCTCACCGGCTCCGATCCGGTGCGCCAGATCGTGGGGCAGACCGCCACCCAGCAGCAGGCGGCCGCCAAGTCCGCCGAACTCGGGCTCGACGATCCCTTCGTGGTCCGCTACGGGCACTGGCTCGCGGACGCGGTACACGGCGACCTCGGCAGCTCGTGGTTCAGCAGCGAGTCCGTGACGAGCTCACTCGCCAACAAGCTGCCGGTCACCCTGTCGATCGTGCTGGCGGCGCTGCTGCTGTCGGCGGTGCTGAGCACGGTGCTCGGCGTGGCCGCCGCCGTCCGCCGGGGGGTGCTGGACCAGTTGGTGCAGTTGCTCGCGGTCCTCGGGTTCGCCGTGCCCAGCTTCCTGGTCGCCCTGGTGTTCGCCGTGGTGATCGGCGTCGACCTGGGCTGGCTGCCCGCGACCGGCTACGTGCCGCTGGCGGACTCGGCCGGCGGCTGGCTCCGGTCGATCACCCTCCCGGCGCTGTCGCTCGCCGTCGGAGCGATCGCCGCCACCGCCCAGCAGGTGCGCGGCTCCATGGTCGACGTCCTGCGCGCGGACTACGTGCGCACGCTCCGCAGCCGTGGCATCAGCGAGCGCAGTCTGCTGTTCCGGCATGCGCTGCGCAACGCCGCCCCGGCCGCGCTGACCGTGCTGGCGCTGCAGTTCATCGGTCTGGTCGGCGGCGCGGTGGTCGTCGAGAAGGTGTTCGGCCTCAACGGGATCGGCAGCCAGGCGACGACCGCCGGATCCCAGGGCGACACCCCGGTGGTCATGGGCGTCGTCGTGGTCATGGTCGCCCTCGTCGTGGTGGTCAACATCCTGATGGACCTCGCGTACGGATGGCTCAACCCGAAGGTGCGTGTCGGATGACGCTCCCCCAGTCCGCAGCAACGCCGGACACGATCGCCCTCGCCACCGCCGCACCCGGGCGGGCGGGCCTCCTGCGCCGCCTCCTGCGCAGCCCAGCCGCCGTGACCTGTCTGGTAGTCCTCGCGCTCATCTCGCTGGCCAGCCTGTTCGCGCCGCTCCTGACCAGCCAGGACCCGGCCCACACCTCGCTGACCGACAGCCTCGCCCCGGTCAGCGGACGGCATCCGCTGGGCGGTGACGGCGTCGGCCGCGACGTCCTGTCCCGACTGCTCTACGGCGGGCGCACCAGCCTGCTGGGAGCCCTGATCGCGGTGGCCGTCGCCCTGGTGATCGGCGTGCCCGCCGGTCTGGTGGCCGGCTACTACCGCAAGTGGTTCGACGCCGTCAGCAGCTGGCTGGCCAATCTGCTGATGGCCGTGCCGGCGATCATCGTGCTGTTGGTCGTGATGTCCGCGGTGGGGCAGAACACCTACGTCGCCATGGCGGTCTTCGGCGTGCTGATGTCCCCGGGCGTCTTCCGGCTGATCCGCGCCTCGGTGATCTCCGTGCGCGAAGAGCTGTACGTGGACGCGGCGCGGGTGTCCGGTCTGGCCGACCCCCGGATCATTCGCCGGCACATCCTGCCCGTCGTGCAGGCGCCGACCGTCATCCAGGCCGCCCAGATGCTCGGTCTCGGCATCGTCATCCAGTCCGGCCTGGAGTTCCTCGGCCTGGGCTCGGCGACCCAGGCGAGCTGGGGCTCCATGCTGAACGACGCCTTCGCCAACATCTACACCAAGCCGGTCCTGATGGTCTGGCCCGGACTGGCGCTCGCGGTGACCGTCGCCGCGTTCGGCCTGCTGGGCAACGCCCTTCGGGACGCGCTGGACGGCAGCACGGCGACCGGTCGGAAGCCGCGCCGTGCCACGGCCCGCAAGCAGGCCGCAGAGAAGCAGACGCCGCCCGTCACACCCGGCATGAGCACGTCCGAGACGGACGACGCCCTGCTCGTCCTCGAAGGCCTGAAGGTCTCCTATCCGACGACCGAGGGCGAGAAGACCGTCGTCGACGGAGTCTCCCTGACGGTGCGTCGGGGTGAAGTCCTCGGACTCGTGGGGGAATCGGGCTCGGGCAAGAGCCAGACCGCCTTCGCCGTCCTCGGCCTCCTGCCCCGGGAGGCCCGGGTCGCCAGCAGCCGGCTGGTGTTCGACGGCACTGAGCTGGGCGGGCTCGGGCGCGCGGAGATGAACCGGTACCGCGGCCGCCGGATCGCGTATGTGCCGCAGGAGCCGATGTCGAACCTCGACCCCTCCTTCCGTATCGGCGCCCAGCTGGTCGAGCCGGTGCGCCGGCACCTCGGGGTGTCGGCGGCCGAGGCGAGGACGAAGACTCTCGGCCTGCTGGAGCGGGTCGGCATCGCCGACCCGGAACGGGTCTTCCACTCCTATCCGCACCAGATATCCGGCGGCATGGCGCAGCGCGTCCTCATCGCCGGCGCGGTGTCCTGCGAACCGGACCTGCTGATCGCCGACGAGCCGACCACGGCGCTCGACGTGACCGTGCAGGCCGAGGTGCTCGACCTGGTGCGGTCCCTTCAACGCGAGCGGAACATGGGCGTGATCCTGGTGACCCACGACTTCGGCGTGGTGGCCGACATCTGCGACCGCGTCACGGTGATGCAGACCGGCGCCGTCGTGGAGTCCGCACCCGTACGGCAGTTGTTCGCCGATCCGCAACACCCGTACACCCGCATGCTCCTGGCGTCCACGTTGGAGGACGCCGCGCCGCGATCCGCGCTCGGCCGCCCGGTGTCGGTGGGCGTCGCAGGGCCCGCGAACAGCGCAGCGATCACGAACACCGCACGTCAGGAGGGTCCGGCATGACCGGGACACTGGACAAGGAACTCCCGGCGGAACCCCTGCTGGTCGCCGACGACGTGGTCGTGGAGTACCCGTCGAAAGGCTGGCGCAAGCCGCCGTTCCGGGTGCTGAAGGGGGTGTCGATCGCCATCGGCGCGGGCGAGACCCTCGGGCTGGTCGGCGAGTCCGGATCGGGCAAGACCACCCTGGGCCGGGCCGTCCTCGGACTGGCCCCGGTCGCCTCCGGCACCGTCCGCTACCGCGGCAAGGTCATCTCGGGCCTGGGCAGGAAGGAACGCCGGGCGCTCAGCGACGACATCCAGGTGGTGTTCCAGGATCCGTACACCTCGCTCAATCCGGCGATGACGGTGAACGACATCCTCAGCGAGCCGCTGAGAGTCGCGGGCACCTCTCGGACTGCGGCCGAGCAGCGCGTGAAGGACCTGCTCGACCAGGTCCGGCTGCCGGCCGACGCCGGGGAGCGGCTGCCCCGGGAGTTCTCCGGCGGCCAGCGGCAGCGCATCGCCATCGCCCGGGCGCTGTCCCGGGACCCGCGGGTCATCGTGTGCGACGAGCCGGTCAGCGCGCTGGACCTGTCGACCCAGGCCCGGGTGCTGGATCTGTTCGTCGAGATCCAGGAGCGCACCGGCGTCGCCTATCTCTTCGTCACGCACGACCTGTCCGTGGTCCGGCACATCAGCCATCGGGTGGCGGTCATGTGCGGTGGCGAGATCGTCGAGACCGGGGACGCGGCGACGGTCACCACCGCGCCCGAACACCCCTACACCCGACGGCTGTTGCTCGCCGCGCCGGTGCCGGACCCGGAGCGCCAGGCGGAACGCCGGGCCGAGCGTCGGCGACTGACGGCGGCCGACTCGTCCCCGGGCGCCTCCGCAGCCGTATCCACGATCGCTTCCCCGAACGCGTCCGCCGACGCCTCCACCAACGCTTCCACGATCGCTTCCACGTCGGGAGACCGAGCATGACCCTGTCCAACCCCACCGTCCCCGGCTTCCACCCGGATCCCAGCGTCACCCGTGTCGGCGACGACTACTACCTCGCCTGTTCGAGCTTCGAGTACCTCCCCGGCCTGCCGCTGTTCCACAGCCGCGACCTGGTGAGCTGGGAGCCGATCGGCCATGTGGTGACCCGGCCCGGGCAGCTCGCGGTGGAGAAGGTCCCCACGCTCGGCGGCGCGTGGGCGCCCACCATCCGGTTCCACGACGGCCGCTTCTGGCTGGTCGTCACCGACGCGATGGGGCGCGGCAGTCTGATCTTCACCGCCGAACGCGCCGAGGGGCCCTGGTCCGACGGCGTCGTCATGCAGGGGGTGTCCGGTATCGACCCTGACCTCGCCTGGGACTCCGACGGCACCTGTTTCGTCACCTACTCGGGTCTGCAGCTCGACGGCGACCGGGCCGGCGAGCATCTGGGCGTGCAGCAGGTCCGTATGGACCTGGAGACCGGTCGGGCCCTCGAAGCACCCCGGTCGCTGTGGTCGGGTACCGGACTGATGTTCCCCGAGGCCCCGCACCTGTACGAGATCGACGGCACCTGGTACCTCCTGATCGCCGAGGGCGGCACCGAGCGCGGGCACTCCGTGAGCATCGCCCGGGCCGCCCGCCCGGACGGCCCCTTCGAGGGTTGCCCGGCCAATCCGGTGCTCAGCGCCCGCAGCACCGACCGGCCCGTCCAGAACACCGGCCACGCCGATCTGGTGCGCACCCCCGACGACGGCTGGGCGCTGATCCTGCTGGGCATGCGACCCCGCGGTCTGACCAGGGCTTTCTCCCCCATGGGCCGGGAGACGTTCAGCACCGCGCTGGAATGGGTCGACGGCTGGCCGGTGGTGCAACCGGTCCAGCTGACCGCGCCCACCGGACCGGTCGAGCACCACGACGACTTCACCGGCGCAGAACTCGGCCTGGAATGGCTGTCCATCCGTACACCGGCCGCCGACTGGTCCTCGCTCACCGAGCGCCCGGGCCACCTCGTCGTGCACGCCGACGGCTCCACCATGGACGACCCGCGGCCGCGTTTCGTCGGCCGCCGCCAGCAGCACGAGTCGGCCGTCTTCTCGGTCCGGGTGGACAGCGCCGACGGAGTCGGCGGGCTGAGCCTGCGGATCGACGAACGTCACCACTACGACATCGAGGTGGGCGCCGGCGTCGCCCGTGCCCGGGCCCGGGTGGGCGGGCTCTGCCAGACCTGGGAGCAGCCGCTTCCCCCGGGTCCGGTGACCGTGCGGATCGAGACCGAGCCGGTCGGCGGCATGGGTCTCGACGCCCTTGGCCCGGACGTGGTCCGGCTGTCCGTCGTTCCCGACACCGGCACTGGCACTGACTCCGGCAACGGCACCGGCACGGGCACCGGCACCGGCCCGGTCGAGCTCGCGGCGCTCGACGGCCGCTATGTCTCCGCGGAGACCGCGGCGTCCTTCACGGGCCGAGTCGTCGGCATGTACGCAGCCGAAGGCTCCGTCGCCTTCGACCGGTTCAGCTACCGGGGCGAGGACTGACGCCTTCATCCCGTCCAAGAAAGCCGACCGGCACCTGACAGAAAGTCACCAGCACCGTATGGGCACCTTCTTCCCGCGCATGCTCTTCGGAGCGGCCTACTACACCGAATACCAGCCCTACGAGCGGCTCGCGCAGGATCTCGATCTGATGGCCGAGGCCGGGTTCGGCGTCATCCGGGTCGGCGAGTCGGTCTGGTCGACCTGGGAACCCCGCGAGGGGCAGTTCGACCTCGACTGGCTGCAACCGGTGCTCGACGCCGCCCACGAGCGCGGCATCAAGGCGATCGTGGGCACCCCGACCTATGCCGTCCCGCCGTGGCTGCGCCGCAAGTACCCGGAGACAGCGGCCCGTTCGGGTACCGCGGAGACCATCCCGTACGGCATGCGGCAGGACGCGGACTACTCGCACCCCGCGTTCCGGCATCTCGCCGAGCGGCTGGTCCGCAAGATCGTGGGGCGCTACGCCGACCATCCGGCGGTCATCGGCTGGCAGGTCGACAACGAGCCCGGGCTGCGCATCTTCCACAACGACTCGGTGTTCCAGGGCTTCCTCGACCACCTCCGCGAACGCTACGGCGACGACGTCGAGACGCTCAACCGCCGCTGGGGGCTGACGTATTGGTCCCACCGGTTGCAGGATTGGGCGGATCTGTGGACCCCCGACGGCAACTCCACCCCGTCGTACGACCTCGCCTGGCGGCGCTATCAGTCCCGGCTGACCCAGGAGTACATCACCTGGCACGCCGAGCTGGTCCGCGGCCTCGTGCCGGAACACCACTTCGTCACCACCTGCGTCGCCCTCGGCCAGCAGGGCCTGGACATCTCGGCGATCGGCCGGCCGCTCGACGTCGCCGGGGCGAACATCTACTACGCCACCCAGGAAGGGCTGGCCCTGCCGGGTCCCGACGAGCCGGAGGGCGGCCTGTATCCGTTCTTCGTCGCCTGGTCCGGCCCCGCCTGGCTCTACCTCCAGAACGACATGGCGCGCGGTATCCGCCAGGAGCCGTTCCTCGTCATGGAGACCAACGCCACCTCGATCGGCGGCTCCGCGGACAACTTCCCCTTGTACCGGGGCCAGGCCCGCCAGGCGGTGTGGAGCATGGTCGCGCGCGGCGCGCGGATGATCGAGTACTGGCACTGGCACTCGCTGCACTACGGCGCGGAGACCTACTGGGGCGGCATCCTCGGCCACAGCCTGGAGCCCGGCCGGACCTACGAGGAACTCTCGGTGATCGCCCGGGAGTTGCAGCAGGCCGGGCCGGCGATCGACGGTCTGCGGCCCCGCAGCGACGTCGCGCTGCTGCTGTCCGCCGACAGCCGTTGGGCCATGGAGTTCATGGCCCCGCTCAGGGGGAACGCCCCCGCCTGGTTCGGCGATCCGCAGTCCTACGACCGCATCGTCGCCGCGTTCTACCGGGGGCTGTTCGACGCCGGGCTGTCCGTCGACGTCGTCTCCCCGGAGCAACTGCCCTCCGACCCAGAGGAGTTGGCAGCCCGCTGGCCGGTGCTGGTCGTCCCGGCGCTGTACATCGCGGACGACGCGACCCTCGATCTGCTGCGCCGGTACGCCGAAGCCGGCGGCCATCTCGTCCTGACCCCTCGTACCGGCTACGCCGACGAGGAGGCCGTGGCCCGGCACACGGTCATGCCCGGAGTGCTGCGCCCCGCCGCGGGCGCGTATTACCAGGAGTTCACCAATGTGCTGACGCCGGTCACGATCACCCAGGGGGACGGAACCGCCCTCCGGGGGCAGGCCACCGCATGGGCCGACGGGCTGATCGCGGACGGCGCCACGGTTCTCGCCGGGTACGACCATCCGCACCTGGGCCAGTTCGCCGCCGTCACCACTCACGAGCACGGCGGCGGCCGGGTGACGTACGTCGGCACCGTCCCGGACCGTGAGCTCTCGCGCAGCCTCGCGGAGTGGGTCGCCGCGGTCTCGCTTGCGTCCGACGCCTGGCGCGAGGACCGGTCGGCGTCCGTCACCTGCACGTCCGCCGCCACCGCCGACGGGGCCGTCCTGCGCTTCGTCCACAACTGGGCCTGGGAGCCGGTCGACTACCGCTTGCCGGGCGACGTCCGCGACCTGTTCACCGGGGCGGACCTCGCCGCCGGAAGCGCGCTCACGCTCGGCCCCTGGGACGTCCGGATCCTCGTCGAGCGCGCAGCCGACGCCCCCGTGGCGCCCGTCTCCCCCATCGACCCCACCGACCCCATCGACTCCACTTCTTCGAGGAGGACGCCGTGACCCGGCAGCCCACCACCGACGCCCCGTCCGCGGCCGACGAGGCCGAGTTCGCCCGGCGCCTCGGCGCGCTCACCCTGGAGCAGAAGGTGAGACTGCTGACCGGCGCGGACTTCTGGTCCCTGCATCCCGAGCCCGCCGTCGGCCTGCGCCGGCTGGTCGTCTCGGACGGCCCCGCCGGAGTCCGCGGCGAGCTGTGGGACGAGCGCAGCCCCTCCGCCAACGTGCCCTCGCCGACGGCGCTGGCCGCCACCTGGGACGAGCCGCTGATCGAGCGGCTGGGCGGACTGCTCGCCCACGAGGCACGCGCCAAGGGCGTGGACGTCCTCCTGGCCCCCACCGTGAACCTGCACCGCACCCCCTACGGCGGCCGGCACTTCGAGTGCTTCAGCGAGGACCCGCTGCTCACCGCGCGGATCGGCGTCGCCTACGTCCGGGGCGTCCAGGACGGCGGCGTCGCGGCCACCGTGAAGCACTTCGTCGGCAACGACTCGGAGACCCAGCGCATGACGCTCGACGCGCGGATCGACGAGCGCGCCCTGCGGGAGCTGTACCTGACGCCGTTCGAGCACATCGTCGGCGAGGGCCGCGTCTGGGCCGTCATGGCCGCCTACAACGGGGTCAACGGGCACTCGATGACCGAGAGCCCGCTGCTGCGCGAGGTCCTGCACGACGACTGGGGCTTCGACGGGCTGGTGATGTCGGACTGGTTCGCCGTGCGCTCCACCGAGCCGTCGGCGCGCGCCGCGCTCGACCTGGTGATGCCCGGCCCGATCGGCCCGTGGGGCGAGGCGCTGGTCGCCGCCGTACGCGAGGGCAAGGTCGACGAGGCACTCGTGGACGACAAGGTGCTGCGGCTGCTGCGCCTCGCCGCCCGGGTCGGCGCGCTGAGCGAGATGCCCACCACCGGCACCGCCACCTCCGCCCGGCCGCCGGAGCACGACGCCGTGTCGGTGGCGGCCCGGCTGCGCGAGACCGCCGCCGCCGGGTTCGTGCTGGCCCGCAACGAGGACGCCGTGCTCCCGCTGGACCGCGCGGCCCTGAGCCGAGTCGCGGTCCTGGGGCCCAACGCCGCCGTGGCCCGCACCCTCGGCGGCGGCAGCGCCACCGTCTTCCCGCCCCACACCGTCTCCCCGCTCGACGGCATCCGGGCCGCTCTGGGGGACGACGTCGAGGTCGTCCACGGAATCGGCGTCACCCCGCAGACCCGCACACCCGTCGCGACGCTGTCCCATCTCCGCCACCCGGACGGCTCCGGCGAGGGCACGGAAGTGCGCTTCCTCGCCGCGGACGGCACCCTGCTCGGCTCCGAGCGCCGCGCCGGGGCCGCCTACACCTGGATGGGGTCCTACGGCCCCGGTGTGCCCGTCGGCCAGGTCGCCCGGGTGGAGGTGCACACCGTCGTCCGCGCGGCCGACGCCGGACGGTACGCACTCGGCGGCTCGGGCATCGGTCGCTTCCGGATGTCCGTCGCGGGGGCCGAGGTGTTCGACGTGACCCTGCAACTCCCGCCGGGCGCGGACCTGGTGGAGGGGCTGATGACTCCGCCGCAACGGCTCCACGCCGTCGATCTCGCTGAGGGCGAGGAGACCGAGGTCGTGCTCACCCACGACATCGTCTCCGTCTCCGCGGGCGACGCCATCGGCGACGCGGTCACCATGTTCCAGCTCAACCTCCAGCCACCGCAGGGCAGCGACGACGAGGAGATCGAGCGGGCCGTGGCGCTCGCCCGCGCGGCCGACGTCGCCGTGGTCGTGGTCGGCACCACCGAGGAGGTCGAGAGCGAGGGCTTCGACCGCGACAGCCTGGCCCTGCCCGGCCGACAGGACGAACTCGTCCGCCGGGTCGCCGAGGCCAACCCGCGTACCGTCGTGGTGGTCAACTCCGGGGCCCCGGTGCTGCTCCCCTGGGCCGAGGAGGTGGCGGCGGTGCTGCTGGCCTGGTTCCCCGGGCAGGAGTTCGGCAACGCGCTCGCCGATGTCCTGCTGGGCGTGGCGGAGCCGGGCGGACGGCTGCCGACGGTCTGGCCCGCGTCCGAGCGGGGACTGCCCGCCACCGAGCCGGTCGACGGCGTCCTCGCCTACGACGAGGGGCTGTTCATCGGCTACCGGGGCGCCGGCCGTGCCGACCGGCAGCCGCCCCGCTACGACTTCGGCCACGGACTCGGGTACACCACCTGGGAGTACGTCTCGATCGACGTCCAGGGCGCGGAGCGGCCCGACGCCGACTGCACGGTGAAGGTACGGATACGTAACAGTGGCACGCGGCACGGCAAGGAGGTCGTGCAGGTGTACGCCGGCCGTCCGGGCGGCGGCGTGGAGCGCCCGGTCCGCTGGCTGGCCGGCTTCGCCGTGGTCGAGGCGGCGGCCGGCGAGGAGGTCGTCGCGACGGTGACGGTGGACGCGCGGGCGTTCCGGCACTGGGACACCGAGGCGGGCCGCTGGGCCGTCGAACCGGGGACCTTCACGCTGGAGGCGGGTCCGTCGTCGGCTGTCCTCCCGCTCACCGCCGACATCGCCGTCGCCGTCGGCCGGAAGTGAGCCGGTCATGACCGACAAGCGAGCGAAAGCGGAGCCCGTGGTCGCCCCCTGGCGGCAGACCGAGATCACCCTGACCGGCGCGCGCGACTACGCCAACCCCTACACGGACGTCGACGTATGGGCCGAGTTCACCCATGAGTCCGGGACCGCACTGCGCCGCCCGGCCTTCTGGGACGGCGGCCGGACCTGGAAGGTCCGGTTCGCCTCCCCGGAGCCGGAGGGCCGCTGGACCTGGCGCAGCGGGAGTTCCGTCGCGGACGCAGGGCTGTCCGGGCAGAGCGGTACGGTCGTCGTCCGCCGCGCGGCAGACGACGGCGACGCCTTCCACCGGCATGGCTTCTGGCGGATGTCGCCCGGCGGACGCAGCCTGGTGCACGCCGACGGGACGCCCGCGCTGCTGGTCGGCGACACCGCCTGGGCCCTGCCCTGGCGGGCCACCGAGGAGCAGGTCACGCAGTACGCCGCCGACCGGCGGGACAAAGGCTTCAACGCGGCCCTGCTGATGACCGTCCAGCCCGACATGGACGCACGCGGGCCACGCGACCGCACCGCCGACGAGGGCTTCGACGTCGGCTTCGAGGATCTACCCACCGGTCACGTCAACGTGCTCAACCCGGCCTACTTCCAGTACCTCGACCGGCTGACCGGCATCCTCCGCGACCACGGGATCGTCCCCGTGCTCCAGCCGCTCTTCCACGGCTTCGGTTGGAAGGGCCTGCGGGTGGCGGGCCCGGTCGTCCCGCCGCAGGAATACGCGCGCTACTGCCGCTACCTGGTCGCCCGCTACGGCGCCGCCCCCGTCGTCTACCTGGTCGGCGCCGACGGCGAGGGCGGCGAGCCGCAGATCGCGGCGGGCGGCGCCGAGGTCGGCCGCTGGGACGGCTACGGCCAGCCCTGCGGCATCCACTACCGTCCGCACTCCGACAACCGCGCCCACCAGAGCGAGAGTTGGCTGCACTTCCAGTGGTGCCAGACCGGCCATATGGGCGGGCACGTCCAGGAGCGGGTCGCGGACATGTGGCGCAACACCCCGCCCAAAGCGGTCGCCAACGGCGAGCCGACGTACGAGAACACCGGCCGCCCCGGCCGGGCCGCGGGCTGGTGGCAGGGACACGAGGCCTGGAGCAACCTCTGCGCCGGCGGCACGATGGGCGTGGTCTACGGCGCGGCCAGCCTGTGGCAGTGGCGGCTGCACACCGCCGAACCCGGCCACGAAGAGTTCTTCCTGGCCAAGGACGCGGGCTGGCGGGAAGCGCTCGACTTCGAGGGCTCACGCCATGTGGGACTCATCTCCCGGATCCTCGACGGCCTTCCGCTCACCGACATGCGGCCGGACTGGCGGTCCGCACTGGCGCCCCGGGGCCTGTCCGTGCCCGGAGTGCTGTACCTCTGCTACGCGGAGGAGGGCGGCCCGCTGTTCGTCACCGATCCGGCGAACGTCCCGCTCCCCTATCGGGTGGTCGATCCCCGGACCGGCGAGACCATCCGCGAGGGCGTGCGCGCCGGTGCCGGGGACCCCGTCCCTGACGAGGGCGGTGCCCCACGGGTGTACATCTGCCATGACCCGAACCGGAGTTGACGCCCGTGCAGGTCACACCGCCCGCCTTCGAGCACCACCGCGAACCCCTGGGCATCGGCGAGTCCGCTCCCCGCCTGAGCTGGCGCACGGTCACCGACGCCACGGACTGGCGGCAGGCCGCGCACCAGGTGGAGATCATCGCCGCCGACGGCACGGTCCTCGCCGACACCGGACGGGTGGCGTCCGCCGAGTCCCTCCTCGTCCCCTGGCCGGGGCGGCGGCTCGGCTCCCGGGAACGCGTCGGCGTACGCGTACGCGTCTGGGGAGAGGAGGAGGACGAGCCGTCGCCCTGGTCGGACGTGTCGTACGCCGAGACCGGCCTCCTTATGCCCGCCGACTGGACCGCCCGCCCGGTCACCCCGGACCACGCCCCCGCGGGTGAGCCGCTGCCCGTCGCGCTGCTGCGCCGCGACTTCGCCCTCACCGGCCGCGTCGCCTCGGCCCGGCTGTACATCACCGCGTACGGCGTCTACGAGGCCGAGATCAACGGCGTGCGCGTCGGCGGCCACGTCCTGGCCCCCGGCTGGACCTCCTACGCGCACCGGCTGCGTTACCAGACCTTCGACGTCACCCCCTTGCTGCGCACCGGCGAGAACACCATCGGGGCACTCCTCGGCGAGGGCTGGTACACCGGGCGACTGGGCTTCCACGGCGGCAGACGCAACATCTACGGCGAACACCGCGCGCTTCTGGCCCAGTTGGAGATCGTGTACGCCGACGGCACGATGCGGACCGTCGTGACCGACGAGCACTGGCGCACGGCGGAGGGGCCCGTGCTGCGTTCGGAGATCTACGACGGTGAGGCCTACGACGCGCGGCGGGAGCGGCCGGGCTGGTCTGCGCCCGGACACGACGCGTCCGACTGGGCACCCGTCCGCGAACTCCCGCCTCCCGTGGCGGAGTTGGTCGCACCGACCGGTCCCCCCGTCCGGCGCACCCAGACCGTCGCCCCGGTCTCGGTCACCACGACACCGTCCGGGAAGACCGTCCTGGACTTCGGCCAGAACCTGGTCGGCCGGCTGCGCATCCGCGTCTCGGGGGCCGCAGGGCATGAGGTCACCCTGCGCCACGCGGAGGTGCTGGAGGACGGCGAACTGAGCACCCGTCCGCTGCGGTTCGCCGCCGCGACGGACAGCTATGTCCTGCGCGGCGAAGGCGTGGAGACGAGCGGAGGTACGAAGACGAGCGAGGGCGTGGAGACGAGCGAGGATGTGGAGACTTACGAGCCTCTCTTCACCTTCCACGGCTTCCGGTACGCCGAGATCGGGAACTGGCCCGGACCGCTCGACCCCGCCGACGTCGAGGCGGTCGTGCTCCACACGGACATGGCCCGCACCGGCTGGTTCGAGTGCTCCGATCCGCTGGTGAACCGGCTGCACGAGAACGTCGTGCAGGGCATGCGCGGCAACTTCCTCGACGTCCCGACGGACTGCCCGCAGCGCGACGAACGCATGGGCTGGACCGGCGACATCCAGGTCTTCGCGCCCACCGCGTCCTTCCTCCACGACTGCGCCGGCATGCTGGTCGGATGGCTGCGCGACCTGTCCGCGGAGCAACTGGCACGGCCGGACGGCGTGCCGCCCCTCGTCGTCCCCGACGTACTGCCGACCGCGTTCCAGGGCGTGGGCGCGCAGGCGGTGTGGGCCGACGTCGCGGTGCTCCTGCCGTGGACCCTGTACCAGCGGTTCGGGGACCTGGAGGTGCTGCGCGCCCAGTACCCGAGCATGCGGGCCTGGGGCGAAGCCACGATCCGGCTCACCGCCGAGGGCGACGGGCTGTGGCGGCAGGACTTCCAACTCGGGGACTGGCTCGACCCGCAGGCCCCGCCGGACCGTCCCGGCGAGGCGCGGACCGACGGCGACCTGGTCGCCAACGCGTATGTGGTCCGCTCGGCCGAGGTCCTCGCCGAGACCGCCGAACTCCTGGGCGACAAGGGCGACGCGGCCCGTTTCCGCGCGCACGCGACTGCGGTGCGCGAGCGATTCGCCGACCACTTCGTCACCCCTGACGGCCTGCTGTCCTCGGACACCCAGACCGCCTACGCCCTGGCCATCGCCTTCTCCCTGCTGCCGACGGAACGCCAACGGCGGGGCGCTGCCGAACGGTTGGCGCACATCGTGCGCCGCGCGTCCTTCCGTATCGCCACCGGTTTCACGGGCACACCGCTGATCTGCGACGCCCTGTGCGCGGCGGGCGAACCGCAACTCGCCTACCGGATGCTTCTGGAGAAGGACTGCCCGTCGTGGCTGTACCCGGTGACCATGGGGGCCACCACCGTCTGGGAGCGCTGGGACTCGATGCTGCCCGACGGCACCGTCAACCCCGGCGAGATGACCTCCTTCAACCACTACGCGCTCGGTGCCGTCGCCGACTGGCTGCACCGTACGGTGGCGGGTCTCGCCGCCGCCGAACCCGGCTGGCGGCGGCTGCGCATCGCCCCGGTCCCGGGCGGCGACCTGACCTGGGCGAAGGCGTCCCACGACACCCCGTACGGCAGGGCCGAAGCGGGCTGGCGCATCGAGGGCAGCGAGGGAGACACCCTCGTCGTCGAGGTCGTGGTCCCCCCGAACACCCGGGCGGAGGTCCGACTCCCCGACGGCAGAGACCCGTTCGAGATCGGCTCGGGACGCCACACGTTCCACTGTCCCTACACCGCCCCGGCCTGGCCGCCGACCCCGATTCGCCATCCGTAAAGCAGGTCGAGTGCGGCAAGGGGGTCAGCTCAGGTGAGGAGTTTCGCGAGCCGGGCCATCTCGGTGGGCGGGTCGATCACCGGCTGGATGAATGGAAAGTTCTACTCCAACGGCCTGGACCTGGACTGGCTGCTTGCCAACCTCAGCGAGCACCCCGGCTACGTCATCTCCGTCCAGGAGCTCTTTGCCCGGATGCTGTCCCTGCCGGTGATCACCGTCGCAGCTCTGCAAGGACATGCCTTCGCGGCCGGAGCGATGTTCTCCCTCGCCCATGACTTCCGCGTCATGCGCGCAGATCGGGGGTACTGGTGTCTGCCCGAAGCGGACATCGACATCCCCTTCACCCCTGCCATGTCCGCACTCATCCAGGCACGGCTAACCCCTCGTACCGCACACCAGGCCATGCTCACCGCACACCGCTACTCCGGAGTCGACGCAGTGGCCGCCGACATCGTCGACCGGGCGGTCGCCGAAAACGAGGTACGCACGGCCGCCATCGAACTCGCCCAGTCGCAGGCCGACAAGGCGGGCGGCACCCTTGGCACCATGAAGTCCCGCATGTACGCCCCGGCCCTGACCACACTGCGCGACACCACCCTTCCTCTCAGCTGACACACTGTGGTGCTGTGGTTCACGCTGCACCGAATCCGATCTGTACTGTCGGCTCGGCGTTGTCACCTCTGATCTGCTGTACACCGGCGCGGGCGGCGTCCGTGCCGCGCTGGTCCGGCAGGCGGGCTCCGGCACCGAAGACGGCCGGGAAGCAGGTGGTGCCCAGCACGGCCGGCAGTCGCCGGTCGCCGGTCGCCGGTCGCCGCCTGCGGCCTGCCGCCTGCAGCACCTGGGCCTTGTTCTCCAGGTCGGTGACGTCGACGAGTTCCAGCCCCGGGCCCGGTTTTGCACCCTCGCTCAGACGGCACCCCGGCGCACGAGGACCGTTTCGCGGAATGCGGCCACCACGGGACGGAGATCGACCTGGTGCCAGGCCGCCCACAGCTGAACAGACCCTCCGTACCAGGGCAGTTCGCGTACCGCGACGCCGTCGGTCGTGCCGCGCATCATGCTCTTCTGGATGAGCGCGAGACCGAGACCGGAGGCGACCAGGCCCAGTGCGGTGAGTGGATCGGCTGCGTCAAGACGGATGTCCGGAGTGAAGCCGGAGGCTACGCACGACGCAACGAACGCGTCGCGCCAGGCCGGGTCCTGGGAGTCGCCCACCGCGATCCACGGCTGCCCGTCCAGGGCGTTGGGGGTCAGCTCTTCCTGCCCCGCGAGGGAATGCTCCGAGGGCAGCGCGAGCAGCAATGGGTCCTTCAGCAAAGGGGCCGCGTTCAGGTCCGGGTCGTCCTCGGGCGGCGGCGTGCGTACCAGCGCGATGTCCAGGCTGCGCTGGCGCAGCCCCTCGAACTGCTCGGCCGACTCCTGGTCGTACAGCGCAACGTGGATGCCCGGGCGTTGATCGCGCAGTGTGCGCAGGGCAGTGGGCAGGATGCCCGTGTGCATGGCGTCGGTCACGTAGCCGATGCACAGGCCGCCCTCCTCGCCCCGGCCGAGTCGCCGTCCGAGATTCTCCAGCCGGTCCGCGTGGCGCAGCAGGGCATGCGCCTCGGTCAGGAAGACACGGCCGTCGGAGGTCAGCCGGATGCGCTGCTGGCTGCGTTCGAAAAGGGTCAGGCCCAGGTTCTTCTCGAGCTGGGCAATCTGCCGGCTGAGGGGCGACTGGGAGATGTGCAGCCGCTCAGCGGCACGGCCGACGTGTTCGGCCTCGGCGACGGCAACGAAGTAGCGGAGTTGACGCAGGTCAAGCATGTAGGACCTCGAAGGACTCAAGTGTGTCCGAGCAAGTCTTGGACAGTCTCATCTATGGATCCTAACCTCGAACACGCAAGGCCGACGGATCACACATTCGCTGATGAATCCGCAGCAATCGGTATCACCCTCGCTATCGCAAGGATCCCCCCCATGAGCATCAAGTCCCTCCTGCCCGGCGCCCTCGGCTTCGGTACCGCACCGCTCGGCAACATGTTCCGCGCCATCCCCGACGAGGAGGCTGCGGCCACCGTCGAGGCCGCCTGGGGCCAGGGCATCCGGTACTTCGACACCGCGCCCTTCTACGGCGCCGGCCTTTCCGAGATCCGGCTCGGCGACGTACTGGCGCAGCGCCCCCGGGACGAGTTCATCCTCAGCACGAAGGTCGGCCGCGTCATCTTCGACGAGATCGAGGACCCGGCCGTACGCGACCTCGGCGAGAAGGGCGGCCTCTTCGAACACGGTCGCCCGAACAAGATGGTCAACGACTACACCGCCGACGCCACCCTCCGCTCCATCGAGGACAGCCTCAAGCGCCTGCGGACAGACCACCTCGACATCGTGTGGGTGCATGACGTCGCCCAGGACTTCTACGGAGACGAGTGGCTGGCCGCCTATGAGAGCGCCCGCACCGGCGCGTTCCGCGTCCTGCAGACGCTGCGCGAGGAGGGCGTCATCAAGGCCTGGGGCCTGGGCGTCAACCGTGTGGAACCCCTGGAGCTCACCCTCGACCTGGACGAGCCGAAGCCCGACGCCTTCCTGCTCGCGGGCCGCTACACCCTCCTCGACCATGACCGGGCCCTGCAGCGCCTGCTGCCGGCTGCTGCCGCCCAGGACGTCGACGTCGTGGTCGGCGGTCCCTACAGCTCGGGCATCCTCGCCGGAGGAACGCACTTCGAGTACCAGAAGGCGCCCGCGCACATCATCGACAAGGTGCAGCGGATCAAGGCGCTCGCCGAGCGGCACGGGGTCGGCATCAAGTCCGCCGCGCTGCAGTTCTCCCTCGCCCACCCTGCGACGGCGGCCGTGATCCCCGGCGCCACCAAGCCCAGTCGCATCTCCGAGGACATCGCCGCTCTCGGCGAGACGATCCCGGCCGGGTTCTGGACGGATCTGCGCGAGGAGCGGCTGATAGCGCAGGACGCTCCCGTACCCGCCGCCTGACCCCCCGCCCCCTGCCCCGTGACCCCGCACGCATCCAGGAGAATCCCGTGGCCACGACCACCGCATCCCTCGACATCCCCGCCTCGCCCGAACGCGTCTGGCAGCTCATCGGCGGCTTCGACTCACTGCCTGAATGGCTCCCCTACATCCCCAGCAGCGAACTCCTTGATGGCGGACGCGTCCGCAGTCTCAGGAACGAGGACGGCGGCATGATCGTCGAGCGCCTCGAAGCCTTCGACAACAAGGCCCGCACCTACAGCTACTCCATCCTCCAGGCCCCCTTCCCCGTCACTGACTACCTCTCGACCCTCACGGTGCACGGGACGCCCGGGCAGGACACGGCCCGCGTGGAGTGGTCCGGCGTCTTCACACCGGACGGCGCCAGCGACGACGAAGCCATCGCCCTGTTCCACAGCATCTACACGGACGGCCTCGCCGCTCTGAACCGAACCCTCACCGCGCTCGACCGACACATATAGGACTGTTCCGGCATCGGCCTCCAGCGCCGTGACCGCACTCTCCTCGCACGACATCCGCGCACCCGGATCGCGGGCCCCCAGCGGAGCATCAGACAAGGAAACGCTGAGGTCACGTCCACTCAGGGCAGGCATCACGAGCACTACAGAAGCCATTCGTGATGGCCGTAACGGTCACATGGGGCAAAGTATGACAACTTGGGTAGGGTCTGCCGCTCACCATCAGGAAGTTGGCCAGCACATGGCTGATGGCGCTCGCACCCCCGCTCCCCGCCCGGATCTCGCCCTGGCCCACGACTGCGAGAGATGCCTGGGATGGGGCACCGTCGTCACGCCCGACGGGCGTCACCAGCTGTGCCTGACGTGCCAGAACCCCACCCGGCCGCCGCCCTCTGCGAAGGCCGCAACGAAGTGACCGGCACGACCGGAAGACTGACGGTCGGGGTGGTGATGCCTGGCTGTCGGCGGACACGGCCCGCATGGTCGGCACGGTCGGGCCGGACCAGCCACCGAAGTCGGGCACGTCCACCGTGGGTGCACTGCCCGATGCGTGCCAGGCGGCTTGGCGTTCGGCTGGGACTGGCATCGGGCACCACGGCATGTCCCTTGGCCGATCTCGCGGCGCACCGTGATTTCAGCGGCAACCGCCGGGTGATCCGTGTGCCACATCGGGCCCCAGCGCGCACGGGGTCTGAGAATCCAGCCTCAGGGTTCCCAGCGACGCCCGGCGTTGTCGCGGGCTGGTGGGAACAGACGGCGTACCGTTGGGCAAACGGGTGGCTCTGGCCGATCACGGGTCATAGTGCGAATGTGAAGCTGCGGTCGGCTGGGCGTGCGAGTCCGGGCGCCGCACCCTGGAAGCGGTGAAGATCTCCGTAGGAGATGAGCAGCCATGGCGCGACGCAGGGCCACCAACCGGGTGCCGGGGTCTTCCGAGCGCATCTTCGACGAGGCACTCAGTGCACAGGTCATCGTCGACGAGGACGGCATGGTGACAGCGTGGAACGCGGGGGCCGAGAAGTTGCTCGGGTACTCGCCCACGCAGATGGTGGGGCAACCCGCGGCTGGTCTACTGACCGATGAGATCGACGAGGAGGGGCTGCGGTCCCTCACGCAGCTGCCGAGATGGAACGGGCGGATCGCTCTCCGGCACCGCGACGGTCACCGCTTGGAGGTCAGGGTCCTGGCACACAAACGGGTGCCGAACGGCGGGCGACCCGGAGAATGGTTCCTGGTCTCCGCACTGACAGGGCTGCGGCCCGAGCCCGACGACGACGCTCTCGCGAGTCTGCACCACGAGCACGCTTCGGGCTGCCTTGTCGGGTTGTACGACACCGGGCTACGCCTGCGCAGGGCCAACGAGGCCTGGCAGCGTGACGTGTCTCTTCCCCCGGACGCGACGCGCGGGCTGCGGCTTCGCGAGTACATAGACCATCCGGAGATGGACAGGGTGGAGCGGTCCATGCTGCGGGCGCTGGAGACCGGCGAGCCGCAGTTCCTGGAGGTCTACGCAAGGGCCTCCGGGGAGAGCCGGGAACACGCTTGGTCGGTCTTCGTCACCCCGCTGAAGGGCGAGGACGGACGTGTTCAGGGCATAGGTCTGGCCGGTCATGACATAACCGAGAAGTACTGGGCGCACAAGCGGCTCATGCAGCTCGCGGAGGCCAGTACACAGATCGGCAGCACCCTGGACGTGACGCGAACGGCTCAGGAACTGGCGGACCTGGCCGTCCCGGAATTCGCCGACTTCGTCAGCGTCGACCTGCTCCCCTCCCTGGACGGCGCACAGGAGCCGTCCCCGGGCACACCGCGCGGTCCGGTCTCATTGCGGCGCGTCGCCCACCGGTCCGTGGAGCCGGGAACCTTCGAGGCGGTCGTCGTTCCAGGCCAGGTGGAGAGCTATCCGGACGGTTCCCCGCCGGTCGAGAGCCTCAGGTCGGGACGTGCGCTGCTGCACCACGCGACCGACCCCGCGATCACCGAATGGACGGCCCGCGATCGGGCCCGGTCCGTCACGGTCCGCGACTTCGGCGTGCACTCGGTGATGACCGTGCCTCTGACCGCCCGCGGTACCACCTTGGGCGTCGTGGTCTTCATCCGCCACCGGCATCCGGAGGTGTTCCGTGAGGACGACCTGGTGCTGGCCGAGGAGCTGGCCGCCAGAGCGGCGGTATGCATCGACAACGCGCGGCGCTACACCCGCGAACGCGCCACCGCGGTCACCCTGCAGCGCAGCCTGCTGCCACAAGCGCTGCCGGCGCAGGCCGCGGTGGAGGTCGCGTCCCGCTACCTGCCGGCCGGCGGCCGGGCCGGGGTGGGCGGGGACTGGTTCGACGTCATCCCGCTGTCCGGCGCCAGGGTCGCGCTCGTCGTCGGTGATGTCGTCGGCCACGGCATCCATGCCTCCGCCACCATGGGCCGGCTGCGCACCGCTGTACTCACCCTTGCCGACATCGACCTGCCCCCCGACGAACTGCTCACCCACCTCGACGACCTCGTCGCCCGTCTGTCCGCCGAGGGGAGGGACGCCGTGCGGCCGGGCCCCGGGGCGGAGACTGCAGGAGATGTCGGCGCGACGTGCCTGTATGCCGTGTACGACCCGGTGTCCCGGCACTGCACGATCGCCCTCGCCGGACACCCGGCTCCTGCCCTGGTCACTCCCGACGGGGCCGTGAAACTGCTCGATCTCCCCATCGGCCCCCCGCTCGGACTGGGCGGGCTCCCCTTCGAGGCGACCGACATCGAACTGCCTGAGGGCAGCCTCCTCGCCCTCTACACCGACGGGCTGATCGAATCCCGCGAGCGGGACATCGACGTCAGCCTGTCCCTGCTGTGCCAGGCCCTCGCCCAACCGTCAGCCGCCCTGGACAATCTGTGCGACGCGGTTCTGGCCGCCCTGCTACCCGGCCGTCCCTCCGACGACATCGCCCTGCTCATCGCCCGTACCAAAGCGCTGGACGCCGACGGGGTCGCCACCTGGGAAATACTCGCGGACCCGGCCGCCGTCGCCCAGGCCCGAAAGGACGCCAGTGTCCAACTGGCGGCCTGGGGACTGGAGGATGCCGAATTCGTCACCGAACTGGTCGTCAGCGAACTCGTCACCAACGCCATCCGATACGGAGAACCCCCCATTCATCTGCGCCTGATCCACGACCGAAATCTCATCTGCGAAGTCTCCGACGCCAGCGGCACCGCCCCCCACATGCGCCGTGCCCGCACCTTCGACGAAGGAGGCCGCGGCCTGCTCCTCGTCGCCCAGCTCACAGCCGCCTGGGGCACCCGGCAGACTACCGAGGGCAAAACCATCTGGGCGGAACAGATCCTCCCGGCGAACCCGTTGGCCGACTTCGACTTCACCATGTTCGACACCGAATGACGCTGCCTCTGAGCGTGCGCGTGCGACAGGGTCACCGGCACGCTCCACAACCCTGCGCGCCCACTCGCCGGCCGCGTGGCTCTCGGTCACTCCGGAGTCGTGATGGACCATGGTGTGCTCTCGCTCGCTTCCTCAGCCCCCGCCGGACCTTTCTGCTGCACGGTGGTCGGGCTGTCTGCGAAGACGAACAGGCGCAGCACCAGGAAACGTCCGATTCCGGCGAGTCCGGAAGCGCTGAGGTAGACGGCCTGCTCACTCAGCGTCCCGGCCGACGGCCGTATCAGGTGCAGGACGAACATCGCCGCGCAGGTGATCGCATAGGCGGCCGTGGCCGACCCGGCGGACTGCCAGTGCCGGCGCCATCCGGGACGCAGCCCGGGCTTGAAGGTGAAGCGTGCGTGGAGTTCCGTGCAGAGGACGGTGGACGCTGCGGTGACCAGCGCGTTCGCCAACGCCCAGGGCAGCTGCGCGGCCAGCAGGGTCACGGCCGGGCCGGAAGCGAAGCCCACACCGCCGCCGCACAGGACGAACCGGGCGAAGGAGACGAGCGGGCCGGGAACGGCCTCGGTCCGGCGCGCGTCGTCCCTGCCGGTCTTCGTTCGGTCTGTGCACTGCGCCCCGTACGCCGTATCGGGCTTCGAGGCGAGCAGCGAATTCATGGCGATTTTCCTTCCGGACCGGGGGCCTGCGGACCTCGGTCTCCGGGACGGGCACGGAGCAGATTGCCAACAAGCGTTGGCCACCACTTGTTGACAGGATGCCTACCCCTCGCTGGAAAGTCAACGCGAGTTGGCCTACGTTTGTTGGCATGATGCAGAAAACCGAGAAACCCGCAGCTCCCCGACGCTCCGACCACACCCGGGCCGCCATCCTGGAAGCCGCCCGCCGACGCTTCGCCGGCCACGGCTATGAGCGCACCACGATCCGCGCCGTCGCCGCCGACGCCGACATCGACCCCTCGATGGTCATGCGCTACTACGGAAACAAGGCCCGCCTCTTCGACGCCGCCCTCGACGTCGACCTACACCTTCCCGACCTCGCCGGCGTCCCCGCGGACGACCTTGCCCGGGCCTGGGTGCGCCACTTCCTCTCCCGCTGGGAGCACGACGGCGAGGACGACGCCCTGCTCCTGCTCCTGCGCTCCGCAGTCACCAACGACCATGCCAGGCAACGCATGCACGAGATCTTCGCCGCCCAGGTCGCCCCCGCCCTCACCGCGGCGCTCGGCCCCGAACAGGCTGCCGCCCGGGCCGGCCTGGTCTCCGCGCAGCTCCTCGGCCTCGCTCTCACCCGCCACCTGCTGCGTCTCCCGGCAGTCGCCCGCCTCACCTCCGACGAGATCGTCTCCGCCCTCGCCCCCGCCATCCTGGCCACTCTCGGACAGCGCTGAACACGCCATGCCGACCCCCGAGCGCAGTCGCCGCGAACAGGACGGCGCCCCGGCCACCGCCCGGCGACGTCGGCCACGCCGACGAGGTCCCCAAGCAGAATGCCTCTCCGCCGCAGATCAAGTGGTGTTTGCTGCCCGACTTCCACCGGCCGCCCAGCGACGCGACGTCAGCTCGCCCCTCCACAACGCGGCACAGCCGGCTGAAGCCACCGGCCGCGCACCGACCGGGCGGGCTCGGGCGGCGGTGCCGGCGCTCTGGTGGGCACCAGCCCCTTCACGAACAGTGCAACGACGCTGGCAGGCGTCTCGGCCGGCGCCGCCTACTCCTTCCTCGGCTTCGACGCCGTCACCACCCTCACGGAAGAGACCGTCGACCCCAAGCGCACGATGCCGCGCGCGATTCTTCTGATCGCCCTGATCGGTGGCGCCATTTTCGTCACGGTCGCCTATGCCGCTCAGCTCGACCACCCGGGAGCCCGCTTCGACGATGAAGGATCGGCCGCCTTCGAGATAGCCAAGAGCATCGGCGGTGACCTCTTCTCCTCGGTCTTCCTCGCCGGACTCGTCGTGGCCCAGTTCGCCTCCGGCATCGCCGCCCAGGCCAGCGCTTCCCGGCTGCTGTTCGCCATGGGCCGTGACGGCGCCCTGCCCCGCACCTTCTTCGCCCGCGTCCACCCCCGCTACCGCACTCCCGCCCTCAACATCCTGCTGACCGGCGCGATCGGGCTCATCGCCCTCCGGCTCGACGTGGCGACATCGACCTCGTTCATCAACTTCGGCGCCTTCGTCGCCTTCACCTTCGTCAACGTCGCCGTCATCGCCCCCTACCTCCGCATGCGACGGGACGGCGAGCGGCCCAATCCGCTGACCTACGCTGTCGCGCCCGCGATCGGCGCAGCCGTCGATCTCTACCTGCTGTACAACCTGGACGGCGCGGCCCTCACCCTCGGTGTCGTCTGGCTGGGCCTGGGCGTCGTCTACCTCGCCTACCTCACCCGGATGTTCCGCAATCCGCCGCCCGGCATGGCGTTCCACGAGGCGGAAGGCGGCCAGGAGGCCGCATCAGTGCCCCGGTGAAGTCGCGCGGCGGGGTGAGGAGGCCACGTCCGCTTCCGGTTCTTCCTGGGGCAGCCGCCGCATCAGCAGCCAGTAGCCCAGCCCCGCCGCCGTTCCCAGCCCCGCGCACACGCCCCACAGCCACGCCGCGCCGACGTGTTCCATCACGAGGCCGCCCAGCAGAGGGGCGACCAGGGCCGACGCCGACCACGACATGCTGCTCATCCCCTGGTAGCGGCCCCGGCCGTGCACCGGGGAGAGCCGCGCCGTCAAACCCGTCTGCGTAGGCGCGTTGACGATCTCGGCCAGGCTCCAGACACAGATGGTCAGGGCGTACACGGCGATCGAGTCCGCGAAGGCCGTCAGCCCGAATCCGTACCCGGCGACCAGCGACGAGAGGATCAACAGCCCTCGTGCGTCGCCGTGTTGGATGAAACGGGTCACCGGCATCTGCAACACGACGATCAGGACGCCGTTGACCGCGATGGCCAGCCCGTAGTCGGCGCTGGTGAAGCCGTCCGCGCCCATGGCCACCGGCAGCGCGACATAGCCCTGCATGAAGATCAGTGAGGTGACGAAGGACAGCCCGACGCCGCTCATGAAACGGCCGTCGCGCAGCACTGTCGCCATGCCGATGTTCGGGGCCGCCGGGGTCTCCGCCGTCGCCTTCACCTGCTCGGGGCGGGATTCCGGCAGCTTCAGGAAGACCAGCACCGCACATGCGAGGGTCATGAAGGCCTCGCCCAGGAAGCCGGCCAGATAGCTGTACTCGGCGACGAAGCCCGCGGCGGTCGAGGAGATCGCGAAGCCGAGGTTGATCGCCCAGTAGTTGAGGGAGAAGGCTCGGACCTGGTCCTCCGGACGCACGATGTCCGCGATCATCGCCTGGACGGCCGGGCGTGACGCGCTGGATGTCATCCCGACGAGGAAGGCCACCCCCGCGATGGCCAGGGGATCCTCCATGAAGCCCAGGAGCGCCACCGAGGCCGCGGCCGAGGACTGCGCCAGCAGCATCGTGGGCCGACGTCCCAGTCGGTCGGTCATCACCCCGGCGACGGGCGAGGAGACGACCCCGCCGAGGCCGTGGAGCGCGACGACCAGGCCGGCGTACGAGGCCGAGTAGCCGCCCTCCCCCATCGTGAGATAGAGGGCCATGAACGTGGCGACGAACGAGCCGAGCCGGTTGACGAGGGTGCTCGTCCACAGCCACCAGAACTCTCGGGGCATCCCCGAGACGGCCCCCCTGACGGTACGTCTCAGACCCGACACGGTCGGACCGGTAACGGACACGTGACGCCCCTCCAAGGAAACGACTCGGGCGTCTACCACGGCCCGAGGTACTCAGCTTGAAGAGCGAAGGGCGGGGAAGGCGTGAGTATTCACCACTCGTGTGCGGCCCGCATCCGTACCTCCCCTGAGGCGATGCCGGGTGGACCCGCTGAGGCGATGCCGGATGGATCCGCGCAGGGCAGCCCTCCATCTCTCGATCACCGGCCTTCTGCGCGGTTCGGTAGCATTGGCGAACCGGTCGCCCCTTGAGGGAGCACTTCCATGCAGGGCTGGGCAGACAGATGGCCGCTCGTGGGGCGGCAGCCGCTCCTGGATTCCTTCGCCCGGGACCTGGCCGACGGACACACCCACGGTTGGATGATCTGCGGGCCGGCCGGAGTGGGGAAGACCCGTCTCGCCGAGGAGTTCCTGGGACTGGCCATCGCCGTGAGCGGACAGCGCACCGCGAGGGCCCTGGCCAGCAAGGCCGCCGCGCAGATACCCCTCAGCGCGATCTCCCACCTGCTGCCCCCGGGCATCGACCTGACCGACCCGGTCAGCGGCTTCCGCGCTGTCGCCCAGACCCTGGCCGGACCGCCGGGCAAGCCCACCGTGGTGTTCGTCGACGACATGCACATGCTGGACGGGTCCTCAGCCGTCCTGCTCGGCCAGCTCCTGGACTCCCAGGCCATCGCCCTGGTCGGCACCGCCCGCACCGGCGAACCGGTCGGCGACGCCGTCGAGGCCCTGCTGCAACGCGGGGACCGCGTCCGCCGTATCGACCTGTCGTCCATGGACCGCACCCAGGTCGAAGCACTCGTCCAGCGCGTCCTCGGCGGCCTCGTCGGCAGCCGCACCCTGCACGCGCTGTTCACGGCAAGCGGTGGAAACGTCCTGTTCCTGAGAGAGCTCGTCCTGGGAGCCGTCGAATCCGGCAGCCTCAGCCTCAACGGCGACGTCTGGGAGATTCCCGACCAGTGGCTCGCCGTCACCCCGCACCTCAACGACCTGATCACCGCCAAAATCGCGTCGGCGCCGCCCGCGGCACTCCCCCTCCTGCAATCCCTCGCCCTCTGCGGCACCCTCTCCGTGACCGATGCCGTGTCCCTCATCGACCGCGCCCACCTGTCCGAAGTCGAACGCTCGGGCATCATCCGGGTAACCGCACACGGGCGCAGGATCACCGTCGCGCTGTCCCACCCCCTGTACAGCGAGGTCATCGCCGCCGGGATCTCGCCCCTCCAGCGCTACGACCTGGGCCTGAACCTGGCCGAACGGCTCGAGACCCACGGACTCAAACGCCGTGACGACGCCTTGCACATCGCCTCCTGGCGGCTGGCGGCCATCGGCACCGCCGACCCCGCCCTCCTCGCCCGCGCCGCCACCATCGCGATGAACGCCAACGACAACGAACAGGTCATCGAGCTGCTCACGGCGATCAAACCGGACCAGCACACCCTGGAGACCCGGGTCCTGCTGGGCCGCGTGCTGACGTACACCGGCCAGCTGGAACGCGCCGAAACCATCCTCGCCGAGGCCGACGCCCACGCCCGCGACGACCAGGAAAAGATCACCGCGGTGACGATCCGCAGCATGAACCTGTTCTGGTCCAGCCCGCAACTCGACCAAGCGCTCTCCGTCTGCGCCGACGCCCGCGCGGTGCTGCGAAGCCGGACGGCGAAGCAACAGCTGCGTTTCATGGAAGGCGCCATGCGGGCCGCCTCCGGGCAGCCCGAGGCCGGGCTGCGGCTTCTCGACAACCTCCCAGGAGCCCCACCTCAGGACAGCCCCGACATCTGGCTGCTGGCAGTGACCGCGAAAGCCCTGGGCCTGGCCACTGTCGGCCGGGTGGCACAGGCCAGGGCCCTGGCCGAGCACGGGCACACCATGCACCAGGCGATCGGCGAAGGAACGCTGCTCCCCCATCCCGCGATCCAGCTGGCGCCCCTCGCGCTGGCGCTCTCGGAGACCGGTCTGATCAGTGAGGCTCGCGAGGCCTGCCTGAGCGCCTTCGACAAGCTTCAGGCCTCGCCCTCCCCCCTCGCGCGCCAGTGGCTCGCCTACTACAGCGCACGAACGGAGTGGCTGGCCGGGCGTCCGTCCAGTGCCCGCCGCTGGTACGCGGAAGCCGCCGCCCTCGCCCGCACGCACCGACACACCAGGACCACCAGGCACTTCGTATCGGGGCTGATCGCCTGCGCGGCACTGACCGGCGACACTGAGACGGCAGCGTCCCTGCTCCCGGATCTCGAACAGTACGCACCGACCGACTTCATGGCCGGCGAGGAGACTCTCGGCACCGCCTGGCTGCACGCGGCCCGAGGCAACCTCAGCCGCGCCCGCGACGTCCTGCGCGCCGCGGCCGCCCACGCTCGTCGCACCGGCCACACCCTGTCCGAGGTCCTCCTGCTCACCGACATCGCACGCCTCGGTGACGCCCCGAGCGTCCAGCACCGGCTCACCGCACTCGCCTCCGACTGCGACGGGGCGATCACCCATACCCGGGCACGCTTCGCGACCGCCCTGGCAGACAACGACCCCGGCCGCCTCATGGACTGTTCGCACAACTTCGAGCAGATGGGATCGCCCATCCTCGCCGCCGAGGCGGCAGCCGCATCAGCCGGCGCCTGGACACACCATGGCGACCCGCGCAAAGCCACTGCCGGCGCCACTCGCGCCACGGCCCTCGCAGCCCAGTGCGAAGGTGCCCGAACCCCACTGCTGTCCACGCTCGGCACCCCCTCCGGCCGACTGACCAAACGCGAACAAGAGATCGCCCTGATGGCCGCCGCGGGAAACTCCAGCAAAGCGATTTCCCAGCGCCTCACGCTTTCTGTCCGCACCGTCGACAACCATCTCCAGCACATCTTTCTCAAACTCGGCGTGCGCAACCGAGCCGACCTCGCCCAAGCCCTCGCATACCAAGCGGCCCGTCGGCCGGAATGATCCGGAATGTGACCGCGGCCGTTCCGCGCGTCATCACCTGGCAATGGCGGGTGGCGGGCGGCGGCGCACGGAGTGGCTGCTGCGGGTATCTCTACCGGTAGTTGAGCTCGGCGAGTTCGGTGGCGAGCTTCTTGGGCATGGCGGTGTGGCCGAGCAGGGGAAGGACGATGTTGCGGGTACCGCGCGCGAAGGCGTTGCGGGTGGTGGCGATGCGGGTCATCCGGTCGGTGAAGGCGACCACCCGCTGGGCGACGGGGCGGCGCCGGGCCTCGTAGCCGTCGAGCTGCCCGGTGGCGAACGCCCGGCCCAGGGCGTAGCCGTCCTGGATACCAGTGTTCATCCCCTGGCCGCCGGCGGGGCTGTGCACGTGCGCGGCGTCTCCGGCCAGCAGCACACGGCCGGCCCGGTAGTGGTCGGCGACGCGGTGGTGCACCCGGAAGCGCGAGGACCATGCAAGGCTCGTGACCTTGGCCTGGCCGGGGGCGCGCTCGTCCAGCAACTGCTGGACGAAGGCGAGGTCGGGGGTTTCCGGAGCGGCGTTCACGGTGGCGACGACCCGGTAGTGGCCACCGGGGAGCGGGGCGACGACGGTGAGACCGGCGGTGCCGAAGGTGAGCGACACCTCGCTGGGGCCCGGGGCCCAGTCCATCACGACATCGGCGAGCACGAAGGACTCGGCGTAGGCGTTGCCGGTGAAGCCGATGCCCGACGCCTCGCGCACGGTGCTGTGCATGCCGTCGGTGCCGACGGCGTACCCGGCGCGCAGTGTCTGCCCGGTGCTCGTGGTGAGCGTGACGCCATCCTCGTCCTCGACGACCGAAGTGACTTCGTACGGGCGGTGCACATCGCCGCCGAGCGCCCGCAGCCGGGCCAGCAGCACCCCCTCGGTCTCGTACTGGGGAACCATCAACGTGTACGGGTGGACCGTGGGCAGCTTGTCGAACGCCACGGTCAGCAGCTTGCGGGAGCCGTCCCGGACGGCGAACCGGGTGACCTTGATGCCGCGCGCGATCAGCTCCTCGGAGGCTCCCAGCTCGTCCAGGACCTCCAGGGTGCGGGCGTGCACGACAGCAGCGCGCGAGGTGTTCGCGCCCTCCGCCAGCTTGTCCAGGACGACGAAGTCGATGCCGGCGGCAGCGAGCGTGACGGCGAGCGCGAGGCCGGCCGGGCCGGCACCGACGATGGCGACCTCGGTGCGGGCGGGGAGTGCGGTGGTGTTCATGGCGGAGTCTTCCGTTCGCGTCCAGAAGGGAAGCCAACAACCGTTGGCCTACGTCTGTTGACAGAGTGCCTGGATCCGCGCTGGAAAGTCAACCGTCGTTGGCCTACAATTGTTGGCATGATGCCGGGCACTGAGACCACCAGCACAGACAAGCGTTCCGACCGGACCAGAGCCGCGATCCTGCGCGCCGCGCGTGAGCGATTCGCCGCCGCGGGCTACGAACGCACCACCATCCGCGCGGTGGCCGCCGACGCCGACATCGACCCGTCGATGGTCATGCGCTACTTCGGCAACAAGGCCCAGCTCTTCGACGCGGCGCTGGCCATCGACCTGCGCCTGCCGGACCTCACAGCCGTCGCGCCGGACGAACTGGCACGAGCGCTGGTACGGCACTTCCTGGAACGCTGGGAGGGCGACCCGGCCGACGACGCGCTGCTGGTCCTGTTGCGCTCGGCGGTCACCAACGAACATGCCGCGACCCGGATGCACGAGATCTTCGCGACGCAGATCGCCCCGGCGCTGGTCGCGGCCCTGGGCCCCGAACTCGCCGCACGACGGGCGGGCCTGGTCTCCTCCCAGCTCCTCGGCCTCGGGCTGACCCGCTACCTGCTGCGCCTTCCTGCGGTGACCGCCCTCACCCGGGACGAGATCGAGGACGGCCTGGCCCCGGCCATCGAGGCCACCCTCAAGTCGAACCAGACGCCCTGAGCCCGCCCCCGGCGCCCGGCTCCCGGCGCCCAGCGCCCAGCGCCCAGCGCCCAGCGGGCATTTGTAGGCATCGTTTACTCATGTGAGGGGCTCGGAGCCGGAAGGACGATGAGTACCTGAGAGGACCCGCGCCTGAGGTGCGGCGCAGCTCTCTGACCTGAGTGGTCAAGGAGGCAGGCCGACCCTGTTCCTCTCGTCCCCCTCAATGAACAGGGAGCCCTCGTGGCCTCGTTTCTCTACAGACTAGGGCGGCTGTCCTTCCGTCGCCGCAGGCTTGTGGCCCTCATGTGGGTGGCCCTACTGGCGCTCGCCGGCTTCGGCGCGGCGTCCGCGCCGGCTGCCACCTCGTCGTCCTTCTCCGTCCCGGGCACGGAGGCCCAGAAGGCCTTCGACCTGCTGGACGAACGTTTCCCCGGTGGCAGTGCCGACGGCTCCACCGCCCGCGTCGTCTTCAAGGCGCCCGCCGGCGAGAAGATGACGGACGCCGGCCCCAGGGACGACGTCACCGACGCGGTCGCCGCGCTGAAGTCCGGCTCCGGCCAGGTCGCCTCCGTCACCGACCCGTACACGGCGCAGGCGGTGTCGAAGGACGGCTCGACGGCGTACGTGTCCGTCACCTATCGGGTCGGCTCCATGGAGCTGACCGACGACACCCTCGACGCCCTGAAGGAGACCGGTGCGCAGGCCCGGGACGACGGGCTCACCGTCGAGATCGGCGGCGACGCGCTCCAGGCCACGCCGGAGACGGGCGCCGGGGAGATCATCGGTGTGGTGATCGCCGGGGTGGTCCTGGTCGTCACCTTCGGGTCGCTGATCGCCGCGGGTCTGCCGCTGCTCACCGCGCTCGTCGGCGTGGGCATCGGCATCTCCACGATCACGGCGCTGGCCGCAGCCCTCGACCTGGGCACGACCACCTCGACGCTCGCCATGATGATCGGCCTCGCGGTCGGCATCGACTACGCGCTGTTCATCGTCTCCCGCTACCGCGCGGAACTGACCGAGGGACGCGAGAAGGAGGAGGCCGCCGGACGGGCCGCCGGCACCGCGGGCTCGGCCGTGGTCTTCGCCGGCCTGACCGTGGTCATCGCCCTCGTGGGCCTGGCCGTCGTCAACATCCCCCTGCTCACCAAGATGGGCCTCGCCGCGGCCGGTACCGTCGTCATCGCGGTCCTCATCGCGCTCACCCTGATTCCGGCCCTGCTGGGCTTCGCCGGGGACCGGGTCCTCGGCCGCAAGGTCCGCCGGGGCAAGGCCGTCTCCGGCAAGCCGAACGTGGGTGCCCGCTGGGCGGGTCTGGTGCTCCGTCACCCGGTCGCCGTCCTGCTCGTCGGCGTCGTCGGCCTCGGCGCGATCGCCGTGCCGGCCGCCTCGCTGGAGGTCGGCCTGCCCGACGACGGCTCGCAGCCCGTCAGCACCACCCAGCGCAAGGCGTACGACCTGCTCTCCGACGGCTTCGGCCCCGGCTTCAACGGCCCGCTGACGGTCGTCGTCGACGGCGACCGGGCCGAGGCCGACCGGGCGATCGAGCTCATCCGGAATCTCGACGGCGCGGCCGCGGTCGCCCCGCCGACCCTCAACAAGGCCGGCGACACGGCCATGATCACGGTCATCCCGAAGGGCCGGCCGTCCTCGCTTGCCACCGAGGACCTGGTCCACGAGATCCGGGACAGAAGCGGCGACCACGTCTATGTCACCGGTGCGACCGCGTTGAACACCGACTTCTCGCAGAAGATGAGCGACGCGCTGCTGCCCTACCTCGCGCTGGTCGTCGGCCTCGCGTTCCTGTTGCTGATGGTGGTGTTCCGCTCGGTGCTCGTGCCGCTCAAGGCGGCGCTCGGCTTCCTGCTCTCGGTCGTCGCCGCGCTCGGCGCCGTCGTGGCCGTCTTCCAGTGGGGCTGGCTCGGCTCGCTGTTCGGCGTCGAGCAGACCGGCCCGGTCATGTCGATGATGCCGATCTTCATGATCGGCGTGGTCTTCGGCCTCGCCATGGACTACGAGGTCTTCCTGGTCACGCGGATGCGCGAGGCGTTCGTCCACGGCCAACAGCCCGGGGAGGCGATTGTCACCGGCTTCCGGCACAGTGCCCGCGTGGTGATCGCGGCGGCCGTCATCATGATCGCGGTCTTCGCGGGCTTCATCGGATCCAGCGAGCAGATGATCAAGATGATCGGTTTCGGACTCGCGATCGCGGTGTTCTTCGACGCCTTCGTGGTCCGCATGGCGATCGTTCCGGCCGTACTGGCCCTGCTCGGCCGACGGGCCTGGTGGCTGCCGCGCCGGCTGGAGCGGAGTCTGCCCAACGTCGACGTCGAGGGCGAGCGGCTCAACAAGGAGACGTCCCGGAGCGCGGGTGGTCCGGACGAGGACCGCGAACTGATCTCCGTCTGAACCCGGGACGGCCCGGGGATCTCGGGGCCTTGTGCCGCGCGGTCGGTGCCGCCACCGATCGGAAAAGGGGCCATGCCGTCACTGCAGGCGGCACGGCCCTCCCCCCCCCGCTCTCGACCGGTTCTCGAAGTGCAGGGCGCACCGCACGAGCCGAGCGGCTCAGTTCGTTGCCTCCAGCGCTTTCTTGAGCTCTGCGCGAGTAGAGACGCCCAGCTTGCTGTAAACGCTGTACAGGTGGTTCTCCACGGTCCGCCGGGAAATCGAGAGCGCCTCCGCCACAGCTTGCGCCGATGCGCCGGAGCTGGTCAGGACAGCGATTTCTCGCTCACGGGCCGTCAGTGTCGCAGCCGGTTCGAGGGCCATGGTCAAGCCGGGAGTCCGGGCGCCCTCACACCGGACAGCGAGCCGGGCGGTCCGGTTGGCGCCGGCTGTGGACTTGCGGGCCTCGCCCGCGCGCTTCCACGCCGCGGCAGCCGCCGCGGACGCCTCCGCCGCGAGCAGGTCTGCCCCCATCTCCTCGAACGAGACGGACGCGGCTTCCAAGGCAGCCGGGTCGTTCGCGGCCAGCGCTCCGGCATAGCCGGCCCGAGCACGCGTGAAAGCCGAGTCGCAGACGTCTGCGAGTTCCCCTAGTCTGCTCACCGCCTGCCGCGCGTCACCCAGTCGGGCGACATCGGTGAGGAGCGCGGCTTCCGAACTCAGAACCCCGGCTGCGCGGGCCGTGGCCGCGGCTGCCTCGAGTACCTCGCGCGCGGCTGCGAGCTTCCCTTCGGCGACGAAGAGCCAGGCCGTGGCGAGGTCGTCTTCTCCCACGAACAGGCCGACATGGGGGTACCGCGCTGCTTCGTCGATGGCCTTGCGCGCGCTGACGGTGTCGTTCACCTGCGCAGCGGCCGCCGCGAGGCCGCACAGAGCGGGTCGCATCGCCAGCGTCTGACCATGCGACCTGGCCAGGGCGACCGACTCCGCGTACCAGTGCCTGGCCGAACGCGGATGTCCCGAAAGCCATTCGGCGCGTGCCATCTGCAGTGCCGTCCACACATGGGGCACCTGGGCTCGCGCGGCCATGAGCTCCCCCAGGGCGAGGTCGCCCACGGCCCGGGCCTCCGGCAGTCGGCCGGCCTCGGCGAGCGCGAAGATCAGGCCGTTGCGCTGGGCGGAAGGGTGCAGGTAGAGCGCCTGATCGTGGTACTTGAGGTTGACCTTGTACGCGTTCTCGGCAGTGCTGATGGCCTCGGCCGTACGGCCGGTCATGGTCAGTCCCGGGGACTGGTACATGAGGCTCAGCAGCAGCACGTTGATCTCTGCGGGATCCTCGACGTCGTAGTCGATCTCGCCTAGGGCGTCCAGGCCGGCCTGCGGATCACCGCAGGCGATGCGGATGGTGGCCTCGGCAGAGCGAATCCGGAACAGCGCCGATGAACTGCGGGCGTGCCGCCCGGCCTCGGCGATCACGTTCAATGCCTCGGTCTTGCCGCCCTGGACCCAGAACAGGTTCTGCACCCGGGCAAAGGCGACGTCGAGGATCTCGTCCTCGCCGACGGCCAGCCCCTGAGCCTGGACGAGCACGTCCTCGACCTCTTCTGTCCTGCCGGCCTGAGCAAGGCAGTGCCCCAGAAGGAGGAGTCGGGCAGCGGTTCTCTCCGGCCGCGGTACGGCCTCCAGAAGCTGTACGGCTCGGGTGTAGCTGTGCGCGTCCCGGGCGAGCCTGGCGGCCGAGACGAGGTGATCCGTCTCCGCCGATCCGGTCGCCTCGACACGCCAGGCGACCGACCGGAAGAAGTCGTCACGACGCCGTAGACCATGAGCTTCCAGTGAGGCGACCTGATTGAGGTACACGCGTCTCCGCTTGAAGGGAGGCATGTTCCTCTGGAGAACCTCGCCATAGATGGGGTGCGCCAGGTCGATGCGTGTACGACGCCCGTCGAGGGCAATGTTCACCAGGCCCTCGGACTCGAGTTCCATCAGGGCGTCTTCCTGCTTTTCCCGGGGGACGACGCCATCGAGTGAGACCTCACCGCACACGGAGATCACCTCAAGAAGAGCGCGCCCCTCGGCCGAGATGGCCGAGAGCCTGGACTCGACCAGATCGACGAGTTGCGGTGTGGTCGTGGCGGATTCCGCCGCCGGTTCCAGCTCCCAGACCTCGCCGTCGTTCTTCATGAACCCAGACTCGAGTGCGGCAAAGACAAGTTCGCGGAGAAACAGCGGGTTCCCTGCGCTCTTCAAGTACAACTCGTACGAGGTCCGCCGGCTCACGGCTCCCTCAAGAGTGGACTCGAGCAGGCGATGGATCGAGTCCTGGTTGAGATTCTTGAGGTTTATTTGCCGGAAACCGTACCCCCTGGTCAGGGAATCAGCGTCCGGATTTTCACGCTCTCCGTCACGCATGGTCGATATCAGAAATATCTTCCCCGCATCGGAAAGCCGTTGAACGATGATGAGAGAGGACTGGTCCAGCAGGGGAATGTCCTCCACGAGAAGCAGAGTCCCTTCTCTCATCTTCTCGTCGAGACCGGATGCGACTCCGGTGAAAACCGCGGCAATATCGGTAGCGGCCACTCCGACTGGAATGAGGTGCGCGATAGCACCGAAGGGGACAGTCGACGCTCCCCTCGTGGCAGTTACGCGGAGTGTTTTCCATCCGTCCTCTGCGCCCACTTTGAGGAATTCGTCAGCCAGTCTCGACTTTCCGACGCCTTGCGGTCCGAAGATCGCGAAACCTCTGCACTCCGGGTCGGCCAACGCAGCTCGGTAGAGGCGAAGTTCGGAGTCGCGCCCTGCCAGCGGACGCTGTCCGACACCAATCTTCTTCATCCGCGCCCCTTCCTTGCCGGCGGCCCACAGAGCCGTCCCATGCAGGGCAGGTAATCACTTACTCAGTGTGAACTCGGGCGTACCCAGCATACGCGCCGTCCAGTGCGACCCTCAAGCAGTGGGTCACCCCGTCGATGCGCTCCGGCTAATGGCAACAACCCACGAACGGGACCGGGGGTTCTTTCAGCAGCAATTCGAGGAGGTCGGCATCGATATTTCCACCGCTGACTATCGCAACGTGCGCGGCACCGGCCGGAAGGTCGCGCTCGTGATAGAGATATGCCGCCGTCGTGACGGCCCCGGAAGGCTCGGCGATCATGCCGGCCTGCCGTGCCAGGACAGCTACGCTTGAACAGATCTCCTCCTCGGTGACGGTGATGATGTCGTCGACGAGTACTTGCATGTGCTCAAAGGGGTGCACGCCCACGGTACTCATCTGCATCCCGTCGGCCAGGGTTCTGCTGACGCGCTGAGTCGGCCAGGTCACCCGCCTGCCGGTGCGCAGGCTTTCCCTGGCGTCGGCCGCCAACTCCGGCTCTACGCCCACCACTCGCACTCCGGGCCTGGTGAGTTTCAGCGCCGCCGCGACACCGGAGATCAGGCCGCCTCCGCTGACCGGCACCAGCACCGTGTCGACGTCCAGCCCCCGGGCAACCGCCTCCTCGGCGATTTCGAGGCCGACCGTCCCCTGGCCGGCGATGATGTCGAGGTCGTCGAATGGCGGGATGATGACATAGCCGTGCTTTTCGGCCAGCTCCTCGGTGACCTTGGCGCACTCTTCGAGAGGGGCGAACTTCACCTCGGCCCCGTATTCGAGAACGCCGTCGACTTTGGCCTTGGCCGCAGTGGCCGGCATGACGATGGTGACCTTCACGCCTTCTTGGCGCGCCACGTGAGCGAGGGCCTTGCCATGGTTTCCGCTTGACCGCGCGATGACCCCTCGTGCCTTCTGGGCCTCGGACAGCCGCGACAAGCGGTTGTAAGCGCCGCGGATCTTGAACGAACCTGTGATCTGCAGGTTCTCGGGCTTCAGAAGCAGGGAACGGTGGGCGCACGACGCCCAGGACGCCTTGAGCAACGATGTATGGGACACCGCATGCGCCAGGCGCTGGCCGGCCGCATAGATGTCATTGAACGTCACGAGAGTCATTGGCCGGCCTCAATTCGACGGTCGCTCATGATGCCCGCTGTGGCCCGGAATCGTCGGCTCCGGATTCCGCGTGCTGCCGGGTGAGCCGAAACTGGGCCATACGCAGGTTGGGGGCGGGTTCGGTGGTGCCCACGCGGGAAAAGCCATGGCGCTCGTAGAGGGCGATGGCGGGAGAGTTGTCGGCGCCTGTGCTCACCAGCACATGCCCGCTGGGGGCAGGGGTGGCCAAGAGGTGCTCCAGCAGTCGTGACGCCACACCGTGCCGGAACCATGCGGGATCGACGCACACGCGCGCGATGTCGATGCCGCCGTCCGCGGCCAGGTGCTGCCAGGCGACGAAGGCGACGATCTGTCCGCCGTCCGTCTTCGCCCCGAGCCAGCGCAAAGGCTGTGCCTGCATCTCCTCCAGACTCTCGCGCAGGGCCGGTATGCCGTCGAAACCGATCAGTTCGGCCTCGACGGCATACGCGCGGCGGCCGATCCGGTGCACTGCCGCCGCCGTCGCCTCGTCCGCCAGGTCCAACTCGCTCACCACAAGGTCGGGACGGCTGCGCGCACCGCGCTCGGGGAGCCCGGGGGACGGCGTCCCCATCGCGGTGACGTGGTCCTGCGCCCACACTGTCAGGGCGGCCAGGGGGATGAGAGAAGCCGCACCATGGGAAGAGAGCGTGTAGTGGGTGCACGGTGACGCGCCCGGCTGGGCAGTGCCGGTCACAAGGCCGGCCATGGTCAGCTCCCGGAGGCGGCGGGAGAGCATGCGGTCGCTGATGCCGGGCACGCGCTCGCGCACCTGCGCGAAGTCAGCCGGGCCTTTGGCCACGGCCGCGATGATCAGGCCGTTCCAGCGTCTGCCCAGCAGGGCGAAGGCCGAGGCGAGGGCCACAAGGGGCTCGGGCAGTTGCTGCGGAGACGGGGAGTGGTGCACCCGCTGGGGGTGCCTCGGAGTGGTCATGGTGGGTCCTTATCTCGCTACCGGGCGAGGCCCCGCGGTGCGAGGCCCCGCCCGGTAGCGCGTGTGACATGGCGTCAGTCGGCTACCGACTACCTGCTACCTGCTACCTGCTACCGCACCGACTTCGCCAATCGGTGGCCCGTGTCGCTGTCCGGCGTCTCTCCGACAACCGTGCTGGTCTTGCCTGCCCGGCGAAGCAGGAAGGTGACAACGACGGCAGCCAGCAGTGTGGCTCCGGCGCCGCTGATGAGGGCGAGGTGCATTCCGGAGGCGAAGGCGTCACGAGCCTCTTCGATCAGTGACGAGTTGCCCGTGGCGAGGCCCACATGGTTGGCCGCCGCGAGGGACGAGCGGGCTGCCTCCGCGACGGGGGCCGGGAGTCCTGTGAGGTCGAGCTCGTCGCGGTATCCGGCGTTCAGGACGCTGCCGAGGACGGCGATGCCGAGGGCGCCGCCGAGATCGCGGGACAGGTCGTTCACGGCGGAACCCACGTTCTGCAGGCGAGGAGGCAGTGCGTCGGTGATGGCCGCGGTGGCCGGGGTCATGGCCAGCCCCATGCCCGCGCCGAGCGGCACGAGCCCGCCCACCATCAGCCAGTACGAACTGTCGGCGTCGAGTTGGGCGAGCACGATCAGGCCGGTGGCGACCAGGAGGAGACCCACGGTCCAGGGGCCGCGCGCACCGCGCCGGGCGACCAGTCGCGGGCTCAGGCGGGCGCTGGGAATCATCGCCGCGGACATCGGCAGCACGCTGACGGCAGCGATCAGAGCGCTGTCGCCGCGTACCAGTTGGAGGTACTGCATGACGACGAAGATGAATCCGAAGAACGCGAAGAACTGGAGCGTGATCGACAGCGATCCGGCCGCGAACGGCATGTGGCGGAACAGCCGCGGGTCCAGCAGGGGGTGCGGGTGCCTGAGTTCCCAGGCGACGAACCCGATCAGCACGGCGAGCCCGACACCGATGCCCACCAGGGTGCGGGCGCTGCCCCAGCCGTGCTCGGGCGCCTGGATGACCGAGTAGACCAGCGCACCCAGTCCCACCACCGTGAGTACTGCCCCGACCACGTCGATGCGCTGCTTGCCCGGCTGCGCGGACTCGGGCACGAAGAGGTAGGTGCCGATGAACGACGCTCCTGCCAGGACCACGTTCAGCCAGAACACCGACCGCCACGACCACACTTCGAGCACCGCGCCGGAGGCGAGCAGTCCCAGCACGGCGCTGGCTCCCGCGACCGCCGCCCAGACGCTGACGGCACGCGCCTGCTGAGCTCGAGGGAAGGTGCTGGTGATCGTCGACAGTGTGGCAGGCATGACGAACGCCGCTGCTATGCCCAGGACCGCGCGAAGGGTGATCAGGACGACCGGGTCGGTTGCGAAGGTCGCGCCCAGCGAGACTCCCGCAAACAGTCCGAGCCCGGCCAGGAGCGCCTTGCGACGGCCGAAGCGGTCGCCGAGGGTCGCCGCGAGCAGCAGGAAAGAGGCGAAGATCAGGCTGTAGGCGTCGATGATCCACGACAGCTCGGTCTGGTTGGCATGCGTCTCACGGGCGATGTCGGGCAACGCCACGTTCAGCGATGCCATCGCCGATACGACGGTCGCCAGTGCCAGGCAGGTCACGGCGAGAACCGCACCCTGGCGAACCACGCGCGCCGGTGCGCCGGCCCGGTCTGGATTGGGGAGGCCATTCACGAGGAATATCCTTAAATCGAAACTGGTAAATAGACGGTGCGCCCCGACCTGTCCTCAGAACAGCGCTCAGCGCTCTATCCATTCGAGAGCTTTATTGCCCCGCGAGATGATCCTCTGAAGTCAGCGTGAGTGAAGCTGTTCTTTCGGCTGCTGTCCTGAGGCTCGCCCCGGTTGAGATAGTCCGCCTAACCAGGCTTACCACCAGGGTCTCAAGGGGCTCGGCGGTGGAAATGAGTAACGGGTACTTAACTGGAGCCGGGGCAACGGGCGAGGGCCGGACCGGAGCAGCTCTACGGCTGCGAGCTCAGGACCGGTAATCGTCGGGTGACCCCACGGCGGCCCAACGGTGGACGGCTCCGTCATGCCGATTTATTTCACCGGCGCCCGCGGTCAGGGCGCCGACGATAACACCGCCGCGCCCGTGTTCGTCGGCAGGACGGTCTGCGGTCCACCCGTCGTCGACAAGGGAAGGGCCGCCGTCGGACACGTCGACGAGCAAATCCTGGTCGTCGGAGAGGTGGAGAGACAGGCTGATGGGCGGCAGAGCATATTGCACCGCATTGGTGACCAGCTCCGAGACGACCAGCAGAGCGTCATCCAGAATCTCGCCTTCGAGCCCCCAGGAATTCATCACCCTGCGGGCCTCGCGGCGGGCGGTAGAGGGGGACGAAAGATCACGTTCCAGCGGCAGACCCCATGCCAGGGCGGTCCGAGCCGCCGTGGACAGCCTGGGCTTCACCAAGGCGGTGGGGACTCGGGTGGGAGTGCCGGCGACGGCTTGCGCGGTGGGACTCATGATGATCACGACCTTGGGAGCGGGTTTCCGACCACTCCAGGAGACGGCCACGCACCACCGTGACGATTGAGCAAGCCATACTCAATCTGCTCATTTCTACCGAAATGGATATATGCGGCATGGCGAGTCGTCGCCGAGACATAGCCCGGCCAGCACCACCTACTCGTCCGCCGCAACCGCAGTACTGGTGAACGCGCCTTCCGCCGGTCGGTCCGCGAGGCTGCCGCCTCGGCCGGGCGGTTCGGCAGGTTGCCCCTCGACGACTTCGGGACGAGCGTCACGGCGCTGTGGTCGGGTGAACAAGACGTGGCGTCGTTCTACATCGGAGTCAGCGACGACTCGGAAGGCCGCGCACTCCTCGACGAGCTCCACTCCGCAGTCCCCCGAGCCAAAGGCTTCTGAGTCGGACAGCCTTGGCGCGAGGTGGAAAGCCGTGCCGGGCCGACCGGCCTTCGGTGACGCTACCGGCCGTGGTCCTCCCGCACGGCACAGTACTCAGAGGCGAGCAGCCCGAAGAGGACGTCGTCGGTCCACTCGCCCTTGATCCAGGTGCTCCGGACGAGAACTTCTCCTCGGACGAGGAAGAGATCACCGTCCTGAGCACCGCGCAACCCGCGCCTCCGGTCGTGCGACAGGTCGTGCCACTGTTCCGTTGGGACGCCCCGGCAACCGACCAGAGCAGGCGTCGCGGTAACGCCGTCCGCATCTGTCTGGAGCGTCCCTGGTGGTCCTCCGGCGCCGGGGAGAAGCTCGGTGTGGTGCTGGTGAGCAGCAGCACCGAACCGCCCCAGGCCTTGCGCCCGTACCTCACCATGCAGGGTGTGGACCCCACGGTGACGGACTTCGTCCTGCCTCCCTACCCGCGGCTGGCGTCACTCCCTCGCACGGCCGAGTCGGCCACCGGCGTGACCTTGGCAGAGGTATCCGGCACGACGGTCACGATCGCCGGCCATGACGTCTCCTTCGACGCGGCCCGCGACCTTTGGTATGCCGACGTCGAGCTGGTCGCGCCGAACGGGACGCCGCTCGCGGCGTGGCTTCCGTTCGTGCGTCTGGCGCTGGTGCGCTACCAGCCGCACTCGCTCGACGGCTACTCGGTGTCCAAGGTTGTCCAGGCCCCGCTGGTCCAGCTCAGTCCGGAGCGCAAGGCCACCCTTGTGCGCGGTTCCGGCACGGCGACGGTCTCGGTAAGGGGACCGGCGTACACGGGGACTTCGGCGGCGGCGAGCAGCCGTCCGTCGGTTCGCGCTGTGGTCGAGCAGGCGAACCCGGCCGTTCCCGACCCTCATCTGCGTTGGGAGGAGATCGCGGGCTCGGCCGTCACGCTGACCGCGACCGGAAGCAGCGCCCAAACGACCTGGACCGCGCAGCGGCCTGCGCCACATCCAACGACGTACCGACTTCATCGACGGTTGCCTCACCAAAACCGGTCTCTCGCTGGACACGACAACTCAACGGAAAGATCGATGGGACCTCTTAGGGCGGGCGACCTCCCTACGATGTCGCCATGACGATCTCTGGACAGGGACAGCCGCGGATACAGGTCCTGCACGATGAGTCCCGAAGTGACCTGCGGGATCCGGCTCGTCCGCGTCCTGTCCGTGTTTACCTGTGGGAGCCGAGCCGCCCACAGCCTGCACCCGCTCCGCTGGTCGTCGTCTCTCACGGCACCGGAGGTTCCGGCAGTGACATGGAGTGGCTGGTACGACCGCTGCACGAGGCGGGTTTCCGGGTCGTTGCCCTTGATCACCACGGCAACAACTACATCGACGGCTACGAGCCGGAGGGCTTTCTCCATGTATGGGAAAGGCCCCGGGACGTCTCCTTCGTCCTCGAAGCATTCGCCCAGGAACAACCGCTCGGTCCGGTCGGTGTGGCGGGTTTCTCCCTCGGCGGCTATACGGCGGCGGCGCTCGCCGGGGCCCGTGTCGATCCGCAGATCCTGTGGGCGGTACTGACGGGGGCAGTCCCGCTGCCGGAGATCCCCGAGTTCCCCGGCGCGCTGGAGGCGCTGCGGAAGAAGCACCCGCTCAACGAGTCGTCACGACGTGCGCTGGATGCCGCCGCAGCAGACCTCTCGGATCCGCGAGTGCGGGCGGTCTTCCAAGTGGCCCCCGGAGTCGGCGGTCTCGTGACCCCGGAAAGCCTGGCAACCGTGCGGGTGCCTGTGGGCATCCGCTGGGGCGGGGCGGACACAGTCAATCCGTACGAAGTCGACACCAGGCCGTATCTGGAGCACATCCCCACAGCGAGTGGCTGCTCGGCCGGGCCCCATGTCCGCCACGACGACTTCTTCGCCCCGCAACCTGCCGACCCGGCTGTCCGCGTGCGGGTCGGCAAGGAGGCGGCCGCCTTCTTCCAGCAGCACCTTGGCTGACCCCTCGGCGGAGAAGGGGTCGGCGTGGAGCACCCGAGGTGCCGAGCGGTACCTGCAGTGCGAGGACTCCAACGATGTCCATCACCTAGCAGGCCCGGTCATGGTCGCCGTCTGTTCCCGACCAGTGGGACAGCGCGGCATGGGGAACCACGCATTCGAACGCGATACCGCCACTCTCCGCGACCGCTCCCCAAGATCTGTGCCAGAACCCAGCTTTGACGGCACCAAAGCTCCGCCCGGTCCGCTCACCCGGTGCGATGATCATCCACGTGCGGACACGGGCGTTTCAGACACGGCCGATCCAACCCCTTCCCGGCTCATTTCGATCTCCCCCGCCGCTCACGGCTGTCCCCGCAGGAGGCCGTCGTCGCGCACCCGCCGCATCGCCGTCCGCGCGTGGTCGGCAATCTCGTCCAGGTCTCGCTGGTCATGGGCCGTCGACAGGTACATCTTGAAGCCGGGGTAGGCGAACACCCCTGCCCGGATGAGTTCGAGGCCGAAGGCGCGCGAGGCAACCCGGTCCTGCTCCTCGTACGAACGCTGGTCGACGACGGGCCCGGGGCCGAAGACCGGTTCGATGAACGCGCCCGGGCCGATCACCTGGAGCTCGACGCCGAACTCGGCCGCCACATCCAGCAGGCGCCCGCGCAGCGCCCGGCCCGACTCGGCCATGCGGCTGATCCCGTCCTCGTCCTCCAGGACACGCAGCGTGGCGAGCCCCGCCGCGCACGACAGGGGATTGCCGAGCGTGGATCCGCTGACGTAGACATCGGGTTCGTGCGACCCCCCGGCGGCCTCGATCGGCCGGGCGGCGGCGAGTTCGATCAGCTCCCGCCGGCCGGCGACCGCGCCGATCGGGAGTCCCCCGCCGAGCGCCTTGCCGAGCGCGCACAGGTCCGGGATCACGCCGTACAGCTCTTGAGCGCCGCCGAGAGCGAGCCGGAAACCCGTCACGACCTCGTCGAAGACGAGCACGGCACCGATCCGGTCGCACACGGCGCGCAGCCCGGAGAGGAAGCCGGGGGCCGGCTCGATCGCGCGCTGCACCGGCTCCACGATGATCGCGGCGAGGCGCTCTCGATGGGCCTCGGCCAACCGGGCGGCCTGGGCGAGGTCGTTGAACGGGGCGTGCAGCACATCCGCGGCGACCGCGGCCGGAACGCCTCCGCAGGCGGGGCCTTCGACCGCCCGTCCGTAGTCGTGCGAGCCCAGGTACCCGCCATCGAACTTCAGGATCATGTCGCGGCCGGTCGCGCGCCGGGCGAGCCGCAGCGCGCTGAAGGTCGCGTCGCTCCCCGACGCGCAGAACTTGACCGCATCGGCGCACGGGACCAGTTCGACGATCCGCTGCGCCAGCCGGGCCGCCGGCGCGTTGAGGTAGTAGTACGTCGTGCCGTCGCGCAGCTGACGCTCGACCGCCTCCACGACACGCGGATGCGCATGCCCGAGGACGAGCGGCCCGCAGCTCATCACCAGGTCGATGAGCTCGCGCCCGCGCGTGGTCCTGATCCGTGATCCGGCGCCCGCCGCGATCACGAAGGACAGTTCGTCGGGCAGGCGGAACGCGCCGAGGCTGGCGTCCGGCAGCGCCGAGTCGGGAGTGGGCGGGTCGACGGGCGAGTGGAGGGACGACGCTCCGTCCGGTCCGGGAACCCTCATCACGACCGGGGCGATCGACCCGACACGGACACCTCGCACAGCCCGCGCATCCCGGGATCTGTCTCGTCGTTCATGTTTTCCCCCAGCGCGTCGACCCACGCGCGATCATGGTGCGGACCCACATGTCGGCTACGCGCGACTCGTCACCCACATCCGACAGGTGAGAAAACGACCCCGCTACGTCAGTCGACGTCGGTCATTCCCCGGTGCCGACCGCGCGAACCCGCCCGAGGGCACGGCCGCACATGCGGTAGCTGAGGTCGCCCTTCAACGAGATCACCTCGGCGTGACGGACGAGACGGTCGATCACCGCTGCGGCGACCGTGTTGTCGCCGCAGACCTCGTCCCGTCGCCCGAAGGGCTTGTTGCTGGTCACGATCACCGAGGCGCGTTCGCGGCGGCCCGAGGCAACCACGAAGGCGACCCGGCGGCCGGCAACGAACTCGCGCCGGAAGTCGAGATTCTCGCCGGATCCAGGCTGTCGTTGTCCCAGCCACGGACTCAGCCCTCCGCGTCAGAAAACCCCTGCGCGAGGTCGCGATGCCTGTCTGCGGCCAGCCTCCCCTGAGCGGGGCTGACGGTGGATCCGGGCATGCGGCTCAAGCGTTCGACCTCCTCCGCAAAGCGGAGGTGCTCGCGCCGTGCATGCTCACGGCAAGCCAGGCAGGTGACGCGATCCGACCGCGCGGAGGTCATCGCGTACGGCACCCGCAGCCCGCATCCAGAAGCGACGAGGCTCGGCAGGTCGCCGGCCAGACCGAACGTGGATGCCAGCATGTTCCGGACCACGGCATTCCCGCGGACTACCTTCGCCTCGACATGGATGTGCGGATCGTTTCCGCCCATGTGTCCTCCCTGCCCCGGCAACTGGACTGCCCGAGAGCGCTCCTGCCCGGCCGCAACCTGCAGGATCAGTCTGCCATGTACGCGATGATCTTGCGGGTGGCTGGTGCGAACACGGCGCCGGAACCTCCCCCGGCCAACCTGGAGCTGCTGACCCTCCTGGCCCACCAGGGCTACGTGGGGGCCTCGCTGCCCGAGGCCGAGACGGTCGAGGGGTGGAAGGAGACGTACCTGGCGGTGTGGGAAAGCTCCATCGACGGGTTGGATCTCCAGCTCGTCGGCGCGCAGGACGCGGTGGCCGCCCGGTTCGGGGCGGCCGGCCTGGTCCCACTCGCGCGACCACAGTCCGCGAACGTCAGGGCGTCCCGTCCTCGCCGAACACGCCCACGAGAGCCGGCCTTGGGTGACAACGCCGCATGCTCACCGCCCGTCGCGCAGCAGTGCGCAGACGAAGTCTTCCTGGACGGCGCGCAGCCGCTCGAGCCGTGCGGGATCGTTGGTCCCGTTGATCTGGCTCGTGACCGAGAACGTCAGTGAGCGCCGGCCGTCGGGAGTGGCGGCCACGAGTTGCGTGTAGCCCGGGAAGTTGCCGGTGTGGCCCAGTACGACGCCGCACCGTGTCGTGTAGCGGAAGATGCCCAGTCCCGCGGTGTTGCGTCCCGGACCGGCGGGTTGGGAGGCACCCGCGATCCACCGGCGCTGCTCCCACACGACGCCCTTGCCGTAGAGCGCGCCTGAGGCGTAGCCGCGGATGAAGCGGGTCATGTCGACCGGAGTGGAGATGATGCCCCCGGATGCCCATGCACCGGAGGCGCTGACGAGCTCGCTGACGTCCTGCGGGGACGCGGGGTCACTCACGTCGTACCCGTGCAGGTAGGGCTCGGGCATGCGGTAGCCCTGCGGGAGGCTGGTGTCACGCAGCTCCAGCGGCCGGTAGACCAGTCGCCGCAGGAGTTGTTCGTACGGGGTGCCGGTGGCCGCCTCGGCCATCAGGGCGACGGCGATGTTGTCGGAGTTGGAGTACTCGTACCGGCTGCCCGGGTTGAACCGCAGGCGCTCGCCGGACACGTAGTCGAGCAGGCGGCGGGAGTCGAAGTGGTGGCGCGGGTCGGCTACGACCACCGCGGTGAACGAGGGGGCCTGCGAGTAGTCCGGCAGGCCGCTGGTGTGGTTCAGCAGCTGCCGCAGTGTCACCTGGGCCCAGGCGTCCGGGAGCTGCGGGAGGCGCTCGTGCAAGGTGTCGTCCAGACCCAGTGCGCCGCGGTCGACGAGGGACAGGGCCACCGCTCCGCTGAAGGCCTTGGCCGTGCTCGCGATCCGCATATGGTCCTTCTCATGCGGCAGGCGGCCCGTTGCCAGGTCGGCGACACCGGCCCGCAACACGCGGGTCTGCCGGCCGTCGCGCAGCACGGCGATGATTCCAGGCGGACCGCCCGGCTCACTCACGAGCCGCTCGATCTGACGCTGCAGCGCACGGTCGTCCGCCGGCCCTGCGGCGGTCGCCGGCCCGGCGGCGGTGCCCGCGGTGGCCGGTACCAGTACCGCCAAAGAGGCGGCCGCGATGACGAACACGGGCCCCAGACGTGGACGCAGGACGGCACGAAGAGGTCGTGCGGGGCGCAGAGGCATCGAGGCTCCTGAAGGTGGGCGACGGCAGTGCAGGTCAAGCTTCACCGGCCGTGGATACCGGTGCCGCTTCCTGTTGCTGCAAACAGCCCAGTCGGGCATGGGTGGCCGGGTCGGGTCGCCGCCTCTGTGGAAAGGGCGGAGGGCAGCAGCTCCGCGGAGCGACGCGCTGTTTGCCACTGTGCGGCAGGCTTCCACCGGCCCCCGTGGGCCCCGGTCAAACTGTCCTCCGGGTCCACCCCTGATGGAGCCACTGGCAGCCGCCCTGGCCAGGCATCCCGTCGTCCGTCGTCGCCCGCTCCGTGGCTGAACACAGCCGGGCTTCAGTGCTGCGGGCTGTCCCCGAAGGCCGTCACGGTCAGGAAGCGGATCGGCAGTTCGACGAGGCGTTCAGGGCCGTGCGGCGCTTCGCCGTCGAACTGGAGGGCGTCGCCGGGCCGGAGGGTGTAGCTGGACTTGCCGTGGCCGTACGCCATGACTCCTTCCAGCATGTAGATGATCTCGGTTCCGGCGTGCTGGAAGAGCGGGAAGACCTCGCTCTGCTCGGTCAGCGTGACCAGCAGGGCGTCCATCCGCTTGTGGGCGCCCCGCAGCGAGCCGAGCTGGGCGTACTCATGGCCGACCCTGGTGCCGCGCCGGACGATCCGGGCGCCGTGGCCGGCGGGGACGAAGACCGCCTCGCGCTCGTCGTCCATGCCACGGAAGAGGGCCGTCACCGGGACGTCCAGACCGCGGGCGAGCCGGGAGAGGGTGGTGAGGCTGCACGCGGTCTGGGCGTTCTCGATCTTCGAGAGCATGGCCTTGGAGATGCCGACCCGCTGGGCCATCTCACCGACCGAGACCCCGGCCGCCTGGCGGTACTCGCGGGCCCGGACCGCGATGATGCGCTCCAGGGCCTTGTCGTCGGAGTCCTCTGCGGGGCTGGGGTGCTCGCTCACCGGCGAATTCTAGCCCCGGCGGTCCAGGCGGAAGCGCGGGTGGGGTTCGGCGCGGCCGGTGGCGAGGTCAGCGGCCATGGCCCCGATGAGCGGGGCGAACTTGGCACCGTGGCCGCTGCACGCGGAGGCGATGACGAAGGGGCCGTGGCGGTCGAGGACGAAGTCCTCGTCGGGGGTGGTGGTGTAGAGGCAGCTCGCCTCGGCCACCGGGTCGGGTTCGAGACCCGGGAGGCGGTCCCGTACGAAGCCGCTGACCCGCGTCCGCGACGACTGGTCGACGACCCCGTCGCGGGTGCGGGCGGTGGTGGGCGTGCCGCGATCGTGCTCGGCGACCTTGACGGCGGGGAGCAGGCCGCCGTCGCTGCCCGAAGGCAGGCAGTACAGGTGCAGTGCCCCGTCCCAGATCAGGGTCGGCCACTTTACGGACGGGTCCCGCTGGCGGAAGTGGAAGACCTGCTGCTGGGTCACCTCCAACGGCGTCAGCGGGACGGGAAGTCGGAGCTCGGGCAGCCAGGCGCCGGCGGCGATCACCACCGTGTCGGCGACGATCTCGTGGCCGTCGTCGGTGCGCAGGAGCACCCTCTCGCCGCCCTGGACGTCGATGCTCGTGACGCGCGCGCCGATGATCGCGTCCGCGCCGTGCTCGATCGCCCGCCGGACGCAGGCCGCAACGGTCTGGTCGGCGTCGACCACGCCGGCGTCCGGGTGGTACAGCACCGGACCGGTGATACGGATGTACGGCCAGCGCTCCGAGGCCTCTTCCGGGCCGAGGAGTTCGTGGGGTACGCCGGCCGCGGCAAGCAGGTCGGCGATGGCCTTCGGGTCGCGATCCTCGCCCATGTCGAGGCCGCCTGTCATGCGCAGCAAGGGAGTCGAGCTGTCGTGTTCCAGTTCGCGCCACTGCTCGTACGCCTGCCCGGTCAGCCCGACGTAGAAGGGGTCGGCGTACGCCCGTCGGACGATGCGTGAGCTGCCGTGCGAACTGCCGTGCTTGTGGCCGATGTCGTACGCCTCGATCAACGTGACCTCGTGGCCCTGCCGGGCAAGCTGCCAGGCGGTGGCCGCGCCCATGAGCCCGGCGCCGACGACGGCGATCACAGCCCGCTCCCGGGGATCCAGTCGGTACCGGCGAGGGGGACGCGGGCCATGGCCGCGGACTCGATGGTGAGGGCGACCAGGTCCTCGGGTTCCAGGTGGAGGAGGTGGGCCTTGCCGCAGGCGCGGGCGAGGGTCTGGGCCTCCATCGTCATGACCCGGAGGTAGTTCGCGAGCCGGCGGCCGCCCTCGACGGGGTCGAGGCGGGCGGCGAGTTCCTCGTCCTGGGTGGAGATGCCGGCCGGGTCGCGGCCGTCCTGGTAGTCGTCGAAGTAGCCTGCGGCGGAGCCGAGTTCGCGGTACTCGGCGTCGTACTTGGGGTGGTTGTCGCCGAGTGCGATGAGCGCGGCGGTGCCGATGGCGACGGCGTCCGCGCCCAGGGCGAGGGCCTTGGCCATGTCGGCGCCGGAACGGACGCCGCCCGAGACGATCAGCTGGACCTCTCGGTGGACGCCCAGCTCCTGCAGGGCACGCACCGCCTGGGGCAGGGCGGCCAGGGTGGGGATGCCGACGTGCTCGATGAAGACGTCCTGGGTGGCGGCGGTGCCGCCCTGCATGCCGTCGACGACCACGACGTCGGCACCCGCGTGCACGGCCAGCTTGACGTCGTAGTACGTGCGCGTCGCGCCGACCTTGACGTAGATCGGCTTCTGCCAGTCGGTGATCTCGCGCAGTTCGAGGATCTTGATGGCGAGGTCGTCGGGGCCGGTCCAGTCGGGGTGGCGGCAGGCGCTGCGCTGGTCGATGCCGACGGGCAGGGTGCGCATGCCGGCGACCCGTTCGGTGATCTTCTGTCCGAGCAGCATGCCTCCGCCGCCGGGCTTGGCGCCCTGGCCGAGGACCACTTCGATGGCGTCGGCGGCGCGCAGGTCGTCGGGGTTCATTCCGTAGCGGGACGGCAGGTACTGGTAGACGAGGTGCTTGGAGTGCCCGCGCTCCTCGGGGGTCATGCCGCCGTCGCCGGTCGTGGTCGAGGTCCCGACGTCGGACGCTCCCCGGCCGAGGGCTTCCTTGGCCTGCGCGGAGAGGGCCCCGAAGCTCATGCCGGCGATGGTGACGGGGGTGGCGAGTCGGAGGGGGGTCTTGGCGTGCCGGCCGCCGAGGACGATGTCCGTGTCGCAGCGCTCGCGGTAACCCTCGAGCGGGTAGCGGGACATGGAGGCGCCGAGCAGCAGCAGATCGTCGAAGTGCGGGAGCCTGCGCTTGGCGCCCCAGCCCCTGATGTCGTAGATGCCGGTCTCGGCGGCGCGCTGGATGGCGTGGATGGTGGCGCGGTCGAAGGTCGCCGACTCACGCAGACCGTGGGATGCGGGTTCCAAGGCTGGACTCCTCCGGTGAGAGGTCTGGTACAAGGTCTGGTGCAAGGCCTAGTACGCGGTCGTGTTGTCGACCTTGAAGTGGTACAGCTGCCGGGCCGAGCCGTAGCGGCGGAAGTCGGCGGGGGCCTCGTCCCGCTCGGCCGCCTTGAGCAACTCGGCGAGTTCGGCGAGGTGTTCGGCGCGCATTTCCTTCTCCACGCAATCGGCGCCGAGGGACTTGACCGTGCCTCGGACGTAGATCCGGGCCTCGTAGAGGGAGTCGCCGAGGGCGTCGCCCGCGTCGCCGCAGACGACCAGGCGTCCGGCCTGTCCCATGAAGGCGCTCATGTGGCCGACGTTGCCGCCGACGACGATGTCCACGCCCTTCATGGAGATCCCGCAGCGCGCCGAGGCGTCCCCGTCGATCACCAGCAGGCCGCCGTGGGCGGTGGCGCCGGCGGACTGGGAGGCGTTGCCGTGCACCCGGACGGTGCCGGACATCATGTTCTCGGCGACGCCGGTACCCGCGTTGCCGTGCACAGTCACCGTGGCGTGCTGGTTCATGCCGGCGCAGTAGTAGCCGACGTGGCCCTCGATGTCGACGGTGTGGTCCTCGCGGATCCCGCAGGCCACGGCGTGCGCGCCGCGCGGGTTGAGGACCCGCCAGGACGTCGCGTCGGGGCCGTGCAGAGCCTGGTTGAGCTCCCGTACCGGCGTCTCCGCCAGGTCGATCAGCGTCGCCATACGTACACCTCTTCCGGCTCCGGTTCGAAGATGCGGGCGTGCTCGACGCCCGGCAGGACGTCGAGGGCCCGGTATTCGGAGGCCATCGCCACCCACGCGTCGGTCTCGGCGATCAGCGCCGGCTTGCAGGCGATGGCGTCGCGGACGACCGCGAAGGAGTCGCCGGTGGACACCAGCAGCGTGTAGAAGCCGTCGAAGCGTTCGCACAGCAGCCTCAGCGCCTTCTCCAGGTCGGCGCCCTGCTCCAACTGACGGGCGACGAACCGCGCACCCACCTCGGAGTCGTTCTCACTGTCGAACTCGACGCCCTGGGCGCGCAGTTCACGCCGGATGGTGGCGTGGTTGGCGAAGGAGCCGTTGTGCACCAGGCACTGTCCGGGGCCGACGGAGAACGGGTGCGCGCCCTCCGGTGTCACGGCGGACTCGGTGGCCATCCGGGTGTGGCCGACGCCCTGCCAGCCGGTGACGTCGGCGAGCCCGAAGGACTCGGCCAGCGCGACGGGATTTCCGGTGCCCTTGAGTACGGCGAACCCCTCGCCGGAGCCGATCACCCTGGCGCCGGGAAGCGCGGCGACGACCGAGGAGACGTCGGCGTGCACCACGGTCGTGGCGTCGGCATCGTAGGCCTGGACGCCTGGCAGTACAGCCTCCACCTCGGCCTTCGAGGTGCCCAGCAGCGATACGACGGTCCGTCCCGGCGGGGACAGCCTCGGGTCGCCGTAGACCGCGACGCCCGCCGAGTCGGGGCCGCGTTCGACGACCTGGCCGAGCATCGCGGTCAGCAGCTCGCCCAGCCGGGGTTCCAATGAGGGCTCCCGCAGATGGAGCCCGACGATTCCACACATGCCAACTCCCTTCAGAAGGCGGTCAGATAGCGGTCCAGCTCCCAGGGCCCGACCGTCGCGTGCCACTCGAAGAACTCCTCGCGCTTGAGATCTGCGAAGTACCGGCTCACCCCGGCCCCGACCGCGTCCAGCGCGCCGCTGATCACCTCGTCCGCCTGGAGTGCCTCGACGGCGTGCAGCAGGGTCGGCGGGAGTTCCGGGCCCTTGCCGGCCGCGCCGGGCTCGCCCGGGTCGAGGCCGCGTTCGATGCCGTCGAGGCCTGCGGCGAGGGCGGCGGCAGCGGCGAGGTAGGGGTTGGCGGCGCCGTCTCCGCCGCGCAGTTCGATGCGGTTGCCGTCGGGGACGCGTACGAAGTGGGTGCGGTCGTTGCCGCCGTACCCCGCGACGCGCGGTGACCAGGTCGCGCCCGAGCGGGTGTTGACCGCGCCGGTGCGCTTGTAGGAGTTGACGGTCGGCGCGATGACGGCCTGAAGGGCCCGCGCGTGCTCGACGATCCCGGCGACGAAGGAGTAGGCGAGCGGGGAGAGTCCGAGGCCGCGCTCGTCGGTGGCGTCGGGGAAGGCGGGTTGGTCACCCCGCCAGAGCGACATGTGCATGTGCATGCCGGTGCCGGTGCGGTCGGTGAACGGCTTCGGCATGAACGTGGCCGTCATGCCTCGCTGTTCGGCCAGCATTGACACCAGGTAGCGCATGGTGATGACCCGGTCGGCGGTGGTGAGGGCGTCGGCGTGCTGGAAGTTCTGCTCGAACTGGCCGTTGCCGTCCTCGTGGTCGTTGGCGTAGTTGCCCCAGCCGAGGGAGTTCATGGCGCTGGAGACAGCGGTGAGATGGTCGTACATCCGGGTCAACCCGCGTGCGTCGTAACAGGGTTGGGCGGCGGTGTCCCTGGTGTCGGCGACGCTCAGCACACCGTGCTCGTCCCGGTTGACGAGGAAGTACTCGACCTCGGCGCCCACGGACAGCGACAGCCCTTGAGCGGCGGCCCGCTCCAGCAGCCGGCGCAGGATGACGCGCGGGGCGTAGGGCCAGGGCTCGCCCTCCACGTACGGATCGCAGTGCACGAGGGCGAGGCCGGGCTTGACGAAGGGGACGGGGGTGTACGAGGAGGCGTCGGGGCGGGCGACGACATCGGGGTCGCTGGGCTGCTGACCGAGTGCTCCGGCCGCGTATCCGGCGAACCCGACGCCCTCGTCGCGGAGTTCCTCGACGGCCTGGGCCGGGACGAGTTTGGCGCAGGGTTTGCCGGTCAGGTCGACGAAGACGGCGAGGACGAACTCGATGCCGTCGGCGCGAACCAGTTCCGCGAGATCGGGGAGATCGGCGAGATCGGGGGCGGCAGTCACCATGGGCCCCTCCTTAGGGTGTCCACTGTGGTGAATCGTTGTTGCATATCAGTAGACCCGGTTGGCGTTACGAGGAGATTTCCGCCGTGGAAGCTCCCGGTAAGCCTCCCCGGTGGGTCCCCGTAAGCCACCCCGCCAGGCCCCCCGTAAGCCGAAAGCCGGGCCCCGCCCCCCAAGAGGCGGAACCCGGCCGATGCGGAGACGCCTACGCCTCGTGCGAACCGCCGATGGGCAGCCCCGCCAGCAGTGCGCGCCGACTGGGATCAGTTCCAGGACGACATGGTGTTCGCGGTCCGACTGCCGGTCGGGGGTGACGCCGGTGCCGTCGTACCACCGCTCAACTGCTACCGCGTGTTCGCCACGGCGGACGCCGACCTCGCCCCGGACCTGGGCGCCATCGCCGTACGGGCCCTGGCGGTGACGGGTGAGGACGATCCCGGGTCCACCCCCGAGATGACCCGCCGGCTCGCCGCGGCGCTGCCCGACTGCCGGGCGGAGATCATCTCCCGGGCACGTCACATCTACGACGAACTCCTCGACGGGGTCTCGGAGCGCGCCCGGACGATCGTCATCGGCGCCCCCTGGACGAGAAGACCGAGCTGGGCCCACTGGCCTTCGAGGACCAGCGCGACAAGGTCGCCGGGTACGTCGACCTCGGCCGCGACGAGGGCGCCCGCGTGCTGACCGGCGGCCGGGCCACCGACGGCGGCGGTCTCGGCAGGTACTTCTACGAGCCGACGGTCCTCGTGGACGTCGACAACGACATGCGCGTCGTACGGGAGGAGATCTGTTCGACACCGCGGTGGCGAACCATCCGGAGGTGTCGCGTCCCGACCTGATGGTGCTGCGACACACCCATGGAAGCGGTTGATCGCCTCCGCGGCCGGGCGCCAGCCGTCGAGCCCCGCAGGAAGTCATGCCGAGCTTCCAATGGCTGTTCCAATGACTCTTCCGGGACGGTCATGCGGCGCAGCGTCGTCCGGCCACGGAGCCTCCGCGGAAAACCGTTGGCGTACCACGGCGACCACTGCTACTTTTCCGGAGGCCGTGCAAGAGAACGAGGAGGTGGTACCCGTGAACACAGTATCGACATGGGTGCTCCCCTCCGGGGTCATGGTCGGGCGATAGGTCGTCCGGGAGCGCCGTTCAAGAGCCCTCCCGAAAGGCACGATCGTGCAGTTCACTTCTGAACACCACCTCGACGACGGCGTCCTCGAGCGCGAATTCACCCTCGGCGAGATCCCCGGCACCCTGTGGACGCCTGGGTCCCCCGCGCCTGCCCCGCTGATCCTGATGGCCCACAACAACGGCCTGCCCAAGAGCCAAGCCCGGCTGGTGGCCCGGGGCCGGCACACCGCGGCGTACGGCTACGCGGTGGCCACCATCGACGCCGCCGGGTGCGGTGAGCGGCCCCGTTCCGCCGCCGACGACCAGGCCCGCGCCGACCTCCGCCGGGCGATGCAGGCCGGCGAGCCGGTCGACGAGATCTTCGAGTCCCTCGTCGGCCCGCTGGTCGAAAACGCGGTCCCGGAATGGCGGACCACCCTGGACGCCCTCCTTGCGCTGCCCGAGATCGGCGGCCCGGTCGGGTACTCGGGGTGGATGGCCCTCGGCATCCGGCTCGCGGTGGTCGAGCCGCGCATCGCGGTCGCCGGCTTCTTCGCCGGGGGTTTCGTGCCCCGCGCCCAGCGCGAGGAGGCCCGGCAGGTCACCGTTCCGCTGCTGATGCTGCTGCAGTGGGACGACGAAGGGAACCCCCGGCAGCGGGCCCTGGACCTGTTCGACGCCTTCGGCACCAAGGAGAAGACGCTGCACGCCAATCTGGGCGGGCACACCGGCACCCCGTGGTTCGAAGGGGAAGACGCGAGCCGGTTCTTCGGCCGGCACCTGAAGTAGGGCCGGACCGCCTGGCCGCCACCGGACGCCATACGCCAGACGGTGATATGCGTGGGGTAGGAAGCCGGTGAGACGAACTCGCCCGGGGCGGTGGTCGAACACCGCCCCGGGCGAGACCTGTTGAGAGGTATGCGTCAGATCACTTGGTGGTGAGGTAGGCGCGCTCGATCGTCTGGACCAGGGTGTTGCCCGAGTCGTCGGTCAGCTCGGCCCGCAGGGAGACGGAGCCGGGCTCGGCCGGGTGCTCCAGCGACAGATGCGTGCCGTCGACGGCCTCGGCCGACTGCCAGGTGGCGCCTTCGTCGTAGGAGACCTCGAAGGCGAGCTTCGCGGGCTGTCGGCCGGCCGCCGCGCCCTCGATGGTGAAGGGCACCTCGAACCGCTCGCCCGCCTTCGCCGTGCTGGACAGCGTCAGTTCGGGGGAGAAGCGGATCACCGACACCGGCAGTGCGGCCGGCTCGTCCTCCGGCGTCTTGGCGGAGCGGAAGGTCCACTCCGCCCTGACGCGAGTGCTGACCGACGAGAGCCCCGGATCACGGGAGCTGTCCAGGGTCAGCTTGTACGTACCGGCCTGGTCGGGAACGGTGACCTCGGTGATGCTGCCGGACGGGGACGAGCTGAGCGGGATCTCCTCGCCGTCGAGTTGGAGCGAGCTCTGGGCCGAGGCGGGTCCGCCGCCGCTGTCGTAGTGTCCGGCGCCGTCGCCGAACAGCGGCAGAAAGGCCGTGATGACGTTCCCGGACCGCTCGATACCGGGCTTCCCCGTCGCCACGGAGCCCACGGAGCCCGCGGCACCGCCCAGGGCCGGGCCGAAGACGCCGACGTTGAACCGCTCGGTGTGGCTCTGGCCGGCCTGCCAGGTCCTGGGCGTGCCGTGGAGCAAGTACTCGAACTCGCCCTCACCGCTGCTCTGTTGCAGGTCGAAGGACCACTTGACGCCGTTGTCGAGGATGTATTCCGTCGTGCGCAGCGGCAGTTTCCCGGTCAGCAGGCTGTAGCGGCCGAAGAGGTCCCCGTCGGGCATATGGGAGTTCACGGCCATCTGGACCTCCTTGTCCGCGGCGGGTGCGCCTGCCTGGAAGTCGACCTTGGCGAGCTGTTCCTGCTCCACCTTCGTGGCGAAGCCGCCAAGGTCGCCGCGGCGGACCCAGGAAAGGTGGTAGGTGACCGGCCTGCCGTCGTCGTCCTGGGTTGTCCAGTCACCGGAGTACTGGGCGAACGCGGCTTCGGCGGGCACCTCGGGGCCGAGTTGCCCGAACCGCATGCCCTCGAAGGTCGGGAGCCAGTACCCGTTCGTGTTCTTGGGCATCCACGCGGCCCGTTCGTAGCGGAACGCGACGGTGGCCTCGGTGTTCTCGGCCGTCGCGTCGGGCACGGTGATGTCCAACGGCTGTGCCTGCCGGGCGTCGACGGTGACGGTGGTGTCCTTGTCCAGGGTCAGCTTCGGCTGCATCAGCACGGACTGGGTGGAGGACGTGAAGTCGGGGTGGATCACACCGGTGAGGCCGTAGTCGCCCTTGGGCAGCCGTACCGTGAGTTCGCCGTCCGCCGCGTCGGTGTACCGGTTGTAGAAGTCCCTGTCGAGGGCCATCACGGTGGTGACGGCGTCGCTGGTCGGCGCGCCGTTCTCGTCGATGTGCTTCAGCGTCAGGTCGAACGACTCGACCTCGCGCTGCACCCCCACGGCGGTGCGCACCGCGACCTTGTCGTCCGCCGAGACGGCCGACACCGAGCCGCCGAACGTGCCGTCGGCGCTGCCGGAACGGGTGTCCGCGGTCACGTCGACGCCGGCCTTGCCGCCCGCCGGGACGGTGAGCCGCTGCGGGGACACCGAGAACATGCCCTCGGCCGCCGGCTTGCCGTCCACCGAGAAGGCGTCGACGGAGAGGTCCAGGGTGACCGGCTCCGTACCGAGGTTCTCGTAGGTGAGCTGCTTGGTCACCGGTTCGTCGTCGCCGTGCGGCCACTGCTGCGCGCCGAAGTTGATCGGCCCCTGCTCGGCGACTACACCCTGCGCCAGCGCCCGTACGAGATCCGTACGGCCGGTGCCCTGCTGGAAGGAGCTGTACGTGCCCGGCTCGGCGGATGCCGTGAGGACCGCCTTGATGCGCTCACCGGTCCAGTCGGGGTGCTGCTGGGCGAGGATGGCGGCGGCGCCCGCCACATGCGGGGTCGCCATGGACGTGCCGCCGATGGTGATGTACCCGGGTGCCGGGGACGGCTTCGAGCGTTCCAGGACGCTGCCGGCGGCCGCGGCGGCCGAGATGGCCACACCGGGCGCGGTCAGGTCGGGCTTGACCCCGCCGTCACCGACACGCGGGCCACGGCTGGAGAAGTCGCCGAGCGCGTCGGACTTGTCGACCGCGCCGACGGTGAGCGCGGCCTCGGCGCTGCCGGGCGAGCCGACGGTCTCCTCGCCGAACTCGCTGTCGAGACCCTCGTTGCCGGCCGCGATGACGAAGAGCGTGTCGGACTCGGCGGAGAGCCGGTTGACCGCCTCCTCCGTCGGGTCGATGCCGGGAAAGTCCGTGCCGCCGAGGCTGAGGTTGACGACGTCGGCGCCCTGCGCCACCGCCCACTCCATGCCCGCGATGATGGCGGAGTCCGAACCCCAGCCGCCGTCGTCGAGGACCTTGCCGTTCAGGAGCTTCGCGCCGGGGGCGACACCTTTGTATGTGCCGCCGGACTTGGCGCCCGTCCCGGCCGCGATGGACGCCACGTGCGTGCCGTGGCCGAACTTGTCGGCGGTGCCGGACTCGGAGGCGGTGAAGTCCTGCTCGGCGACGACCTGGCTCGCGAGATCGGGGTGGTTCGTGTCGATCCCGGTGTCCAGCACGGCGACCTTGACGCCGGTGCCGTCGTAACCGGCGGCCCAGGCGGTCGGCGCGCCGATCTGTGGGACGCTCTTGTCGAGGCTGGCCTTGCGCCGCCCGTCGAGCCACACCTTCTCCACCGCGGTCGAGGCGGTGAACGCGTCGGCGCCGGTATCGGTCACGGCGTCCCAGAAGTCGGTGCCGCGCTTCTTGACGGACCGCATCGCCTTCCCGTTGACGGCGGGCAGCGCACGGCCCATCCGGGCCCCGGCCCCGGTGAACGGGGACATCGAGGGCGCCTTCTTCCCTCGGAAGGTGACGATCAGCGGTACGTCGGTACGGCCCGCGTCGTCGTACCCGTCCGCGACCAGCTGGGTGACGTCGAACAGCCGGGCGTCCAACTTGCCCTGTGCCAGCAGCAGTTCGGCGTCACCGGGTACCACCCGGGTGTGTCCGTCGACCGCCTGGACGGAGAACGGCACCCGCTCCCGGCCCTCCGCCCGCACCACACCGGTGAACCTTCCGGCACCGTCCACCGTGACCTGGTCACCGGTGATCAGGGTCACCGTCTTCAGCGGACCGGACCGGGAACTCCCGGTGGCCGATGTACCGGCCGGGGCCCCCTGGGCGACCTCGCTGGGGAGGGCGGTCAGCAGCAGGGCGGTGGTGGCCAGCCCCGCCGCCGCGACCATCGCGCCTTTTCGTCTCGCGCCTAACTCCACCTGAGATTTCCTCTCGGTTCGTGACTGCTCGTTCGTGATTGCTCGTTCGTGATGGGGCGTTCGTGATGGGGCGTTCGCGGTATTGGTCGTCACCGTTCGAGGGACGTGCGGTCCCCCATCACGATCACCGGGTGCAGCGCGGGGTCGAGTGCGAGCAGCAGTTCCTTCATGTGCTGCTTCGCCAGGCTCACGCAGCCGTGGGTGGGGCCCCCGTGGTCGACGTGCAGCCAGATGCCGCCGCCACGGTTCGTGCCGAGCGGGCGGGTCCAGTCGAGCGGGGAGGTGCCCGGCTCGCGGTTGTAGTCGATCGCGACCACGTAGTCGAAGGAGCCGGCGAGCGGCTCGCCCTCGAATCCGGTGCCGCCGATGGTGAAGCTGCCGGACCGGTCGTAGGGCAGCTTCGTGCCCGGGTCGGCGAGCAGTCCGCCCGCGTCGCTGAGGGTGAACACGCCGATGGGCGAGTGCAGATCGCCCGCGTAGTGGTCGTCGGTCCAGCCCTTGAGCGCGTTGTGGGCGGCCCAGGTGCGCCCGGCGGTCCAGCCGCTGTCGGCGGTGCGGCGCTCGTACAGCACCACCTGCGACTGCGAGGAGTCCTTGTCCTTCCCGGTGACGATCAGGACCTGCCGGGCGGTGTCGGGGACCTCGGCCAGCGTCCGGGGGCCGAGGCCCGGCAGGTCGGCCGGGGCGGAAGGGCTCGGGGCCGGGGTTCCGGCGGCCGTGCCCGTCTCGCCTGCCGGGCTCGGCCCGGATCCGACGGGACCCGTGGCGGGAGCCGTTTCGGGAGCCGTGGCGGGAGCCGTGGCGGGAGCCGTTTCGGGCGCGACAGCCTGGACGTCCTGCGCACCGGCGGCGGCCGAGGGGACGCTCGCCGCCGTCCCGGCGTCGGGGCCGCCGCACCCGGCCAGGGCGAGGGCCAGGGCCAGAACCGCGACAGGAACAGGCAGACGGGAGCCTGCGGAAGAAAGGAAGAGGTGCCTCATCGCGCCGAACCCGCCGTCCACTCGCTCCACGGCATGTTCCAGCCGTTGAGTCCGTTGTCGGCGGCGATCACCTTGTCGTCGGAGTTCTTCACCACGACCACGTCGCCGATGAGGGAGTTGGCGTAGAACCAGGCGGCGTCCTGGCCGGAGTCGCCGCCGCCCTTGGTGTCATTGAGCCCCACGCAGCCGTGGCTGATGTTGGACCGGCCGAAGACGGAGTCGTCCCCCCAGTAGTTGCCGTGGATGAAGGTGCCCGAGGTGGACAGCCGCATGGCGTGCGGGACGTCGGGGATGTCGTACTGGCCGGCGAAACCGACCGTGGCGCCGTTCATCCGCGTCGAGATCAGTTTCTCGGAGATGACCATCTGCCCGTTCCAGGTGGGCGAGGAGGCAGCGCCCGCGGTGATCGGTATGTTCCGCACGGTGGCGCCGTCCCGGACGACCTTCATGGTGTGCGCGGCGGCGTCCACGGTGGACACCTGACTGCGCCCGACCTTGAACCGAAGGGTCTTGTCCTGTTCGCCGTACGCGTCGGCGGCTCCCTTCACTCCGGCTAGGCGGATCCTGACGGTGACCGTGGAGTCGGGCTTCCAGTAGTCCTGCGGACGGAAGTCGAGGCGCTGCCCGCCGAACCAGTGGCCCACGACGGTCTGTCCGCTGTCGGCGCTGACCTCGACGGCGGACTCGACGGCCTTCTTGTCGGTGATCGGTTTGTCGAAGGTGATCGAGACCGGCATGCCCACGCCCACCGTGGAGCCGTTCTCCGGGGTGTAAGTGCCCGTGAACCGGTCGGCCTCGGCAAGGGTCTTGAACGTCACGGCCTTGGTCGTGCGGTGGCCGTCGGCGCCGGTGGCCACGGCGGTCAACCGGTAGGTCGTCCCGTGCTTCAGTTCACCCGAGGGAGCCCAGCTCTTCTTGTCCGGGGACCGTTCGCCCGACACCGCCCGGCCGTCCGCGGTGGACAGGGACACCTCGGTGATCGTGCCCCCTTCGACCGTGACCCGGCCTCCGACGGTGACCGGGACATGCTCCTGCCCGTCGCCGGCCTGCAGTTCCAGCCGGGGCCCCGGCGCCGCCCCGGCAGCCTGCACCGGGGTCTTCGCCGCGTCCCCGACGGGGCTCTTCGCATCCGACGCCCCGGTGCTGCAGCCGACCAGCAGGCACACCGAGACCGACAGCAGCGCCAGGGCGGACCGGGACGGGAGGGTGCGGCCCGGGCCCGGGCCCGACGCGGACGCCGCTGCCGGGGCCGGGGCGGGGGCCGGGCATATGTGATGTGTGGATGATCCATCGTGCATGGGGCCAGCGTGGAGCGCGGATATCAGGAAGTTGTCAGGGTGTGGGATGAACCGCACGAGGTCCGTGCGCTGAGCTGACGCCGCCCCAGCACCGCTAGATGATCGATTCCAAGGGATCAGTGGTCATAGGCGGTCAGTGAGCGCAGAATGGGCTGTCTGTCTGTCTGTCTGTCTGTCTGGTGTGATCGTTGTGCCAGATCGCGGCGGTTATTGCGAGGGTTCGCTGCATGACGCGGGCGATGAAACCGCCGGGGGTGCGTCCTCGGTGCTGTTCGAGGTCGAGTTGGGCCTTTGGCTCACGAAGCCTGGCTTGGGAATTCACCCACCGGGTGCGATGCGATAGGTTCCCGGTGTCTGGCCCATGGTGCGGCTGAACGTGTCGATGAACGCACTGGTCGTGGCCCATCCGCACCGGCGTCCCGTTTCACTGACGCTTGCTCCTTCCGCCAGCAGCACCATGGCGTGAAACACCCGGACGTTGGTCCTCCATTGTGGATAGGTCATGCCGAACTCGTTCCTGAACAGCCGGGCCAGGGTGCGCTCGCTCACGCCGATGCTCCGCGCGAGCCAGGCGGCGGTCCGCGGCTGTCGCAGGTCGCCGGTCACCAGCGCGCACGCCTGCCGCAGCAGGGAGTTGTCGGGGGTGGGCAGCGTCAACGGCTCCACGAGGGCTCGCCGCAGCCGGTCGCGCAGGACGGCGCGCAGGTGGCGTGCCTCCTGCTGCGGGAGGGACGGTTCACTGCACGCGATGATCAGTTCGCGCACGAGGTTGTCCACGGCCACAACGACCGGCGCCCGGGACCTCAGCAGGACGTCGTGGGCGGCGAAGCCGAGCGTGTGCACGGAACTGTGTCCGTGCACCCGGTGCTGATGCCAGATGCCCGCCGGAATCCACACGGCGCGCGCCCTGGACGCCACCCAGGATGCCTCGCCCGTCTGCACCGCCAGCACACCGGCGCTGACGTAGAGAAGCTGGTGATAGCCGTGCTGGTGGCGGCCGATGGCCTCACCCGCGAGGTGGGCGTGCGTGGTGTCCCTGGGCTCCGCCGCCTCCTCCGTCTGACTGTTTTCCGACATACGACGGCAGATTAACGGAAGCGGTACACCGCGCGGTCCTGCCAGCGTGGTGACCATGCCCACGACATCCCACACCCCGCGCGATCTTCCTCCCACGGCCCCGCCCGCACTGAAGGCCCGGCTGGTCTCCGGTCTGCGCGGTATCGCCCTCGACACCCGCCCGCTGACGCACCCTGTCTTCCGTCGCCTGCTGATCGGGCAGGGTGCGGCATACATCGGGACCATGGTCACCGGCGTCACCATCCCGGTACAGGTGTACGCGCTGACGCGGTCGTCGCTGTTCGTGGGGCTGACGGGGCTGGCCGGCCTCGTACCGCTCGTGGTCTTCGGCCTGTACGGCGGCGCCATCGCCGACCGGTTCGACCGCCGTACGGTCTACCTGGCATCAGCCTGCCTCACCTGGGCCATCACCATCGCCCTGCTGTTCCAGGCGCTCGCCGATCTGCGCTCGGTGCCCCTCATCCTCGCTCTCGTCGCTGTCCAGGCCGGCGCCTTCGCCGTGTCGTCCGCCGCCCGCGGCGCGATCATTCCCCGCATCGTTCCCACCCCGTTGGTACCCGCCGCGAACACGCTGTACTTCACCGTCGGCAATGTCGGGCAGGTCGCCGGTCCCCTTGTGGCGGGCCTCCTGATCTCGCTGCCGAACGGCTACTGCTGGGCCTACGGCGCCGACGCCGTGCTGTTCTCCGTGCTGCTTTACTCGGCCGTTGGCCTGCCCCCGATCCTGCCGACCGGCTCGGGGGCCCGCACCGGCGGGCTGCGCTCGGTCTTCGACGGGCTGCGGTTCATCGCCGCCGCCCCCGTGCTCTGGATGTCCTTCGCGGTCGACATCGCGGCGATGACGCTGGCCATGCCGACCGCCCTGTTCCCGGAAGCGGCACAGCTGCGCTTCGGCGGAGGGGTGGGACTGTTGTACTCGGCCATCGCCATCGGGTCGGTCGCAGCGGGGCTGTTCAGCGGATGGATCGGACGAGTGCGCCGCCAAGGCCGGGCGCTGGCGATCGCCGTCACCGCCTGGGCGGCGGCCATCGCCCTCGCGGGCACCGTCCACCACCTCCTCGCGGCCGCAGCCCTGTTGGCCGCTGCCGGAGCGGCGGACCTCGTCAGCGCGGTCTACCGCGAGACGATTCTGCAGACCTACGCACCGGACGCCATGCGCGGCCGGCTGCAAGGCGTCTTCACCGTCGTCGTCGCCGGCGGTCCGCGCCTCGGAGACCTACGTGCCGGCGCCATGGCCTCCGCCACCGGTCTCGGTGTCGCGTGGACAGGCAGTTCACTGCTCTGCATGATCGTCGTCATCGTCGGCGCACTGCTTGTCCGACCGTTCTGGCGCTACACCGTCACCCCGGCACAACCGCCATCCCCACCGACGCGTCCCGAAGCCGCACACCAGCCATAGAACTGGCGCATCACGGCCGTCCCTCGTTCGTTCACCCGGAGATCCACACTAAACCGCCAGGATGATCGGCCCAAGATCGACGAGCCGGAGAGCCCGGCCGGGACTGGGCTGGGCCTGTCCGCCGCCTCTCCCGAGCCGCACACCGCGGCCGTGATCGCGGACCGGTTCGACCGGATGACATGGCGCGACACCTACGAGCAGTCGGCCGGACTGCGCGATCTCGCCGAGAAGTTGAGCAGACGCGACAACTACACCACCGACCTCCTCACCGACGTGTTCCTGGCTGCGTACAAGGTCAGGCCGCGGTTGCGCAAGCGCGCGGAAATGGACCTCTCCCAGCTGGTCAACCACCAGGTCGTCACCTCACTGGTGGAATCACCGGAGTTCGCCGAGCTGCGCCGGGAGACGGCCGGCGACCCCTACGCAGCCGCCATGGCCGTGCTCGCCCAGGCCGCCGCACTGCGCCGGATGCTGGAACGCACGCGGGATGCCCGGCAACGGGCCGAGCAGGCGAAGAAGGCACAGCAGGACGCCGAAGTCGCGGCGACCGCAGTATGCGAGGCGCTGCAACAGGCCGCCGACGAAGCCGACGAGGACGGCACCGTGTCGCCCCCCGACCGCCGCTGCCGTACAACAGGCGGTCGAGGCCGCGCAGGACGCCGCGCGGCCTCGACCGCCCAGGACGCCGTGCAGGCCCTCGCTGCGGCGGCCCCCGGCGTCCGTGCCGCCGCACGGAACGCGGTGGCAAAGGCCGCCGAGGCCGTGCGGGAGGAGGCCGCCCTGATGCGGGCGTGGGGCGTTGCTCCCGGCCGGCTGGAGCGGATGCCCTTCGACCAGCGCGCCCGGCTCGCCGAGCGACTGCGCTCCGGCCATCTCACCCAGTGGGCCGAGCTGATCAGCCGCTTCCGGCAGATGGCCGGCGGTGAACGCGCCCGCAAGGTGGAGCACGCCACCGGGGAACTGGTCGGCGTCACGCTGGGCGACGACCTCTCCCGCGTCTTCCGCGTGATCTGACCCGGCCTCCTCTCCCCCCGACCGCAGTGAGGGCCGTCGGGGCGTCGGATACGCGCCGGCTCGGGCGGCAGTCGGGCTCGGCCTCTTCGGCTCATGTTCTGCCGCGGCCGGTACCGGTACTGGTACCGGCACCGGGAGGCAACCAGCGGGTTCTTGCCGGCACATCAACGGCGCACATGATGTGACGTGCTTCACATCGGCGGCCTGTCACGTCCGGTGGAGGTCGCCTGTCCCATGGGCGTCACCGACACCGAAGTCGGTGCCCTACCTTGGGAGTTCCGATGAACAACGGCCACCGCATCGTCGTCCTCGGCGCCGGCTACACAGGCATGTTCAGCGCCATCCGGCTGGCGCACCGCACTCGCCGGACCGGCGTGAAGATCACCTTGGTCAACCCCTCGAGCCGGTTCGTCGAGCGGCTGCGGATGCACCAGATCGCCGCCGGGCAGGAGCTGACCGACCATCAGATCCCCGACCTGCTCGCCGGGACCGGCGTCACGTTCGTCCAGGGCACCGCCACCGCCATCGACCCCGAGGCCCGGCAGATCACCGTCGACGGCGCCGAGAGCCTCGGGTACGACACGCTCGTCTACGCGCTGGGCAGCTCGACCGACACCGGCCAGATCCCCGGTGCCGACACCCATGCGTTCACCCTCAACAGCCCGGAGATCGCCGGTCGGTTTGCCGCGCGGCTCACCGAGGTCGCCGCGTCCGGCGGCACGGTCACCGTCTGTGGCGGCGGTCTGACCGGCATCGAGGCGGCCACCGAGATCGCCGAGAGCCACCCCGGCCTGGACGTCACGCTGATCAGCCTGGACGAGCCCGGCGGCATGATGGGCGCCAAGGCCCGCGCCTACCTCCACGGCGCGCTGGACCGCCTCGGCGTCACGCTTGAGACCGGTGCCCGCGTCACCAAGGTGCTGCCGGACGCCGTCGAACTGGACGACGGCCGACTCGTCCACTCCGACGCCTGCCTGTGGACCACCGGCGTCAAGGTGTCGCCGCTCGCTGCCGCCGCCGGGATCGCCACCGACGACCGCGGCCTCATCCTGGTCGACGCCACCCTGCGTTCGGTTTCCCACCCGGAGATCCACGCCATCGGCGACGCCGCTGCCGTCCGGCTGGCCTGGGGACAGCTTCACGGCACCTGCCAGAGCGGGCTGCCCACCGCCCAGTACACCGCCGACACCATCGCGCGGCTCGTGCGCGGCAAGGCCGTCAAGCCGTTCCGCTTCGGCTACTTCCACCAGCCGGTCAGCCTCGGCCGCCATGATGCCGTCATCCAGTTCACGAAGGCCGACGAGACCCCCCGCGGCATCCACCTCACCGGCCGGAGCGCCGTCGCGTACAAGGAGATGGTCAGCGGCAGCCCGCTCACGACCTACCGATTCAGCAAGCGCATGAACGTCACCACCATCGTCTCCAAGGGCGGCCGCGCGACCCGCAAGCCCGCGGCATGACGGGCACATCGGCTCCCAGTGTCATGATCTCGGGCCTTGCCGCCTTGGTTACGGCGCTGGCAGCATGAGCCGATGGTCGACGCCAGGGACGAGCAGGATCCGTACATCGAACACCGCAGGCTGCTGTTCGCCACCGCCTATCGCATGCTGGGCAGCGTCACCGACGCCGAGGACATCCTCCAGGACACCTGGCTGAGGTGGAGCACCGCAGACCGCGATGCGATCCGCCATCCCAAGGCCTACCTGGTGCGCACGGTCACCAACCTCTCGTTGAACCGCCTCACCTCCGCACGGGCGACCCGCGAGACCTACGTCGGGCCGTGGCTCCCCGAGCCCCTGCTGACCTCCCCCGACATCGCCGCGGAGGCCGAATTGGCCGACAGCGTGTCCACCGCGATGCTGGTCGTCCTGGAAACCCTCAGCCCAGTCGAACGGGCCGTCTTCCTGCTCCGCGAGGTCTTCGGCTACTCGCACGCCGAGATCGCCGAGACCCTTGAGCGCTCCGAGCCGACGGTCCGCCAGATCGCCCACCGCGCACGTGAGCACGTCCAGGCCCGCCGTCCACGCTTCGACACCGACGAGAACGCGCGTCGGCAGGTCACCGCCCAGTTCCTGGAGGCCTGCGCGGGCGGCGACCTGAATGCCGTCATGGAGTTGCTCGCCCCCGAGGTCACCTCCTGGTCCGACGGCGGCGGCAAGGTCACCGCCGCCCGCCGCCCTCTCCACGGCGTCGACCACGTCGCGCGCTGGTTGGTGGGTTTCCTGGCCAAGCCCGAACTGGCCGACCTGACCATGGAGCCGGCCGTCATCAACGGAGAGCTGGGCGTCCTGGCCACCCTCGGCGGACACACGGTCGGCGCCCTCTCGTTCGACCTCGTCGACGGCCGCATCCAGAACCTGCGCTTCCAGGTCAACCCCGAAAAGCTCAGCGGCCTGACCCCCGACAACGGCTTGGCGCTGCCGTGAAGCGTCCGATCCTGAAGCATTAACGGCGGGCCCTGGACCGGGACGAACCGTCCAGGGCGGGGCGCAGCCCGTCACCGACGACGCCGACGCCGACGCCGACGCCGACGCCGAAAGCGCCCTTGGCGAAGCCGAATCGCCCGGACCCTTCACTGGCAGGCGAACCGACCCCAGTTGACGCAGGGCCCAGCATCGGCCTGGCAGAGAAGACTTGCTGGCCGATCTCCGTCTCCGAACAAGCACCGCGTCGACGCCGAGCACGCCCCGTTCCAGGGCGCGCCCGCTCCTGGGTCCCGCCCCGCGCGAAGGCGTGGCCGATTGTCGGCAGGGGCAGACATTGACGAGTCGGGGCGACCTTGTACTCCTTTCCGCGCGTGCCGGCCCGCAAAGAAGCCAAGATCAGGGCCCCGGTCACGGAAACGCCGTGACCGGGGCCCCAGGATCAGCTACCGCGGAGCGTGCCGACCGCCGCTAGTTCCGGTACCGGAACACGATCCGGCCGCGCGTCAGGTCGTACGGCGGGAGCTCCAGCAGCACCCGGTCTTCCAACATGATCTTGATGTAGTTCTTGCGGATCCTCCCGCTGATGTGCGCGAGCACGTGGTGGCCGTTCTCGAGCTCCACGGTGAACATGGCGCTGCGCAGGCACTCGACGACCTTGCCCTCGACTTCGATGACGTTCTTGTTCTTCGTCATCGCACCAGCTCCAGGTTGCTGCTCATCGGCCGGGCGCCGATGCCCTCGAACAGCGCCGAGGCCGCTTGGTTGGACTCGTGGACTTCGGCCCAGGCCGCGGCGAACCCGGAGCGGTGCAGCGTCCCCAGCGTGTGGGCCAGCAGCGCCCGTGCGATGCCGCGGCGCTGCTCGCCGGCCCGGACCGCGACCAGCCCGATGCGTGGCCGCTTCACCGTCACCACCCGGATCAGACCCAGGTAGCGGTCCGCTGCCGCAGCCACCGCGTACTTCGACGGGTCGACGATGGTGTCGCCTTCGGGGCGGGGAATCACCTCCGCGGGCATCGACTGCCACCCGACGGTCGCCTCGACTTCGTCGCGGATCGCGCGGTCCACCGCCCGCAGCAGACTCTCGTCCGTCTGACCGGCGGGCACGATCGTCACACCCGAAGGCGGCAGGACCGCTTCGAGCCCTGTGACCCGCGGGTCGGTCGGTACGACGTACTCCCACTCGCGGCGCCGGACCGTGAACCCGGCCCGCCGCCAGCCGGCCGTCAGCTCGACGTCGGCTTCGTCGACCACCGTGTACAGCGGCGTCGGCAGTTCCGCCAGCATCGCCTCGGCGAGCCGGTCGAAGGCGGCGTGGTGCCAGGCATCGATGCTGACGAACAAGCGTCCGTCGGGCCGGTGCTGCGCATGCCCACGGCCGACCACCAGGTCGTCATCCAGTGCATGCCATTGCCTGTCCGCGACGCGCGTGATCATCACCGCGTTCTCGCTCAGGCCAGACGTGAAAGGCTTCGTGTTCATCGGAGTCTCCCTCCAGGAGTGCCTCGATCTCAGGCGCTCCTGGCGACACCGAACGTCAGCCGCCGGACCGTGACGGGTTGAGGGAGCACCCACGGGTAACTGTGTTCACGGGGGCTCACCTCCATACGACGACTTCACGATCCACCGCGAAAATAGCAACGGCGGCCGCGTCGCTCAACTCATTTCTATGAGCGCGTAACGCGATCACTCTCCGGTCGTGTGTCAAGCCCTGCAGCCCATGCAGTCCATACAGCCCGTACCTGGCACGCACCGCTCACGCGCCTCCGGTTGCGTCCCAACTCGGCCAACTATGCCGCCAGTTATGACTGAAAACACCAGTAACTCCGGCACAACCATCCGAAGGCCCAGCCCGTCACATAAGGCAGGAGCAACCAACTCCTAAGCACACAAGGGGGAAATATGCGCTTTACTCACTCCATGCTGGGCGCAGCCGCACTGGCCGCTCTCGCGGTGGGGGCCACCACCGCTCTGGCGGCGCCCGCCTCCGCCGCGCCGAACACCACCCCGCAGAAAGTCTGCGGGAGCGGCTACAAGACCGTGAACTCCGCCGCCGTCGGCTCGCTGGGCACCGTCTACCTCGCCTACAACTCCACCAACGGCAACAACTGCGTCGTCACCATCCGCAACAACCCCGGTACCGCCCTGGACATGTCCGCCTGGATCTACGTCCCCGAGACCAACGAAGGCGACGACGACTCCGGGCGCTACACGTCCTACGCAGGACCCTCCTACGTCATCGGCAAAGGCCTCTGCGTCGACTGGGGCGGCTCCATCGCCAACACCTATGTACAGGTGATCGGCTCCAACTGCGGCTCCCGCGCGGAACACCGGACCACGTACACCCGCTGACCCACCCGGCGGACCGCTGGCCCCCGCCCTGGTGGCGCAGGGCACCGCGGAAGGCCGTAACGATCCGAATCGCCCTGGCGGAGCCCACCCGGCTCCGCCAGGGCGACCATGCACCCTCGGCAGGCCCGCCTGCCACCGGGGCCCCGCCCCAGGTCAGGGCCGACGCCGCACGAACCCGACGCGCCCCATGGGGGATCAGGGATGACGTCGTTCGGGAAGTCCGTGCTCCGCCGCCCTGATGATCTCGGCGCGCAGCCGGTCGCAGTCGGCCATCTCGTGCGCGTACAGATCGGGGTTGAGATCGGCGAGCGGGGCGAGGCACTTCTCGGAGGCCGCCACCTCGCGCAGCGCCTCGTCGAAGGCGCCCGTCCAGGGGAGGGTGTCCGCGAGATTGAAGTGGCAGGTCGCGATGGCGAGCGCATGCTGGTCGGGCTCGGTGTGCGGCTCCGCCTCGCGGGTCAGCTCCAGTGCCTTGTACAGGTGGGGCAGGGCTTCGCGCTGATGGCCCATCCGGGAGAGCACACCGCCGTACCGGGCGAGGACGTTGGCCAGGGCGGACCGGTCGGTGGGCAGGCCGCACACGTCGAGGAGTACCTGCCGGAGGGCGACCGCCTGACCGAGCAGGCCCTCCGCCTGGCCCATCTGCCCGGCCTGCAGACTTTCCTGAGCCTGGGCTTCGAGTTGCGCTGCCACGCGGTCGCCGTGCTGCTCAGGGTCGCGACGGACCAGGTGGCGGCGGACGAGCATCACCCGACGGATCGTCGAGCGCGCCGACCGGTGCCGACCGAGGGCGAAGTAGAGGTCGACGGCGACGGAAAGCAGGGCGGCGTACTCGCCCAGGTGGTCGCCCGGGAACTTCTTGATGTCGCGGTCGTAGCTGCGGACGGCCCGGTCGACGAGTCGCTTCGCCCTGCGCGAGTCACCCTGCTGATCGGGGTTCCTTCGGTCCAGGTCGATCAGGTTCTCGGCGAGCATGATCTGCGCCTGAGCCTCCACCCTTCGGCCGGAGATCTTGCGGCGGACGAGTTCGGAGCCGACCGCCAGGCACTCCTCGGCGGCCTCCCGCGCCTCGTCGAGGCGGCGCAGTTCCGCCAGGACGTTCCCGTGCTGGAGGAGGGAGCTCCAAAACAGCTCGTTCGGGGCGCCGGTGTCTGCCGCGAGGCCTCGTCGGATGGCGAGCCCACGGCGGATCGGCTCCAGCGCCTCTTCCGGTCTGCCCAGGGAGATGAGCGTCGCGCCGATGTTGTTGAGGACGACGGCCAGGGTGCCCGCGGCCACCGGGGTGGCCAGGCTCTCCGGCCTGTCGACCACGGCGAGCGCGTCGCGCAGGACGGCGAGTGCCTCCTCGTACCGATCCAGCACTCGCAGCCGGTTGGCACGGCCGACGAGGCTGCCCACAGCGTCGTAGCCGAGGGTGTCGGGCCGCTCGCCGGCCATCTGCCGCAGGGTCTGCGCGGTGGGCTCGGACAGCGTCTGGGCGGCGGCACGGAACTCGCCCTTGCGATTGAGGGTGCGTGCGAGCTCGGCCTCGGCGTCCGCGAGACGTTCGAGTACGACGGGATCGCCGCCGTCGGCAAGGGAACTGAGGAGGGTGACGCGTTGTTCCTGGAGGGGGCGTGCGGCATCCGCGTCGCCGCCACCGACGAGGACACGGGCACGCTCGCCGAGGATCTCGGCCTCGGCGGGGACCTGGTCGGCCGGGTCAAGTGTGCCGACCAGGTCGGCGGCCCGGTCCAGCACGGCCTGGGCCTCGTCGAGCTCGGCGCTCCAGCGGTGCGAGCGGGCCATCGTCAGCAGCGCGGCGAACCGTGCGGCGGGGGTGGCTTCAGCCTCGCCGGAGTCGTACAACCGCAGCGCCTCGTCACATCGGTGTACCGCCGTCCAGTGGTCCCCGGCGGCCTGCCGCCACCCCGCCTCGTGCACGAGCGCGGTGGCCCGTGGGGTCGGTGGAAGCCCCCGCGCGGCCGTGGCGGCGGTACGTGTGGCCCACCCGGCGAGCACCCGACTCCTCCCCGCACCCAGCCGGTCGAGCAGTTCCAGCAGCAACTCGGGGTCGGTGCCGGGCGCGTCGGTGAGCCGGTGCAGGGCGTCGAGGAGGGGCTCGGGGGACTCGGTGAGGGTGGTGGCCTCCATGACCGTGCCGGCGAGCGCCGGGTCACGGGCGAGGGCTTCGTCCAGGGCGCGGGCGACAGGGTCCCAGTGGCGAGGGAGTTCGGCCACGCGGGAGAGAGTGACGAGGGCGGCGAGGAGGGTGGGGGCGGCGGAGGGAGGCGGCGGAGGGGTCTCGGCCGACGTCGGCTGTCTGGTGTGGGCGGGAGGCGACTTGGGACTTCCGGCGCGCGGCGGCTGTTCGGTACGGGCCGCCGCTGACGCGGTACGGCGCTCAGCGCTCGGCGGGGCGGATCGCGACCGGGGGTTACCGGCGGGCGTCGGCTCCTCGACGCGGGACCGCCACGGCGCCGTCCCTGCCCCCGCCAACGTCAGCAACGGCAGCGTCACCAGGCTTGTGTCCGCCCGCGTCCGGTCCCCTACGTGGTACTCCCCCAGGCGGTCCGGCTGGAGGGCGCCCCAACAGCTGTCGCCCGGGGCGGGGTACATCTCGGCGAGCCAGGCCGTGCCTTGATCCACGGTCGGGGCGTCCGCCGTTCGGAAGCCGGGTGAGGAGCGCAACAGCGGGGCGGCCAGGGCGGGTTCGGCACCTGCGGTGAGGACTGCGGTGCCCACCGCGTCGGCCAGGGGTACGGGGCCTGCCTCCGTCAGTCGGGGACGGCCGGCGGCGCTGTCCTCCCAGTAGGCGCGCTCGTGCAGGAGGAGTTGCTCCTCGACCCGTAGGCCGGTGTCGTCCAGGCGGGTCGCGGGATGTGTGGCGAGGAGGTCCGTGAGCGCGGTCATGTGCAGCGTGAGGGCGGAGCCGTACTCGGGGGCGCTCACATCGCGCGGAGCGACGAGGGCGACGCGTCCCGTCCAGTCACCGGTGACGTCCCTGAGCTCCCTGGGCAGTGCCTCGGGGAGGCGCCGGGCGAGGTCGGTGAGGGCGTCGCGGTAGTGCGCGTCGCGGTCCGGTAACTCCGTCAGCGCGGGCAGTTCGCGGTGCAGGGCGTCGTAGGTCAGGTTTCTCGTCTCGCGCGTGCGGGTCCTGAGCTGGTCCCACCAGCCGCCCGTGCTGTCGCCCCTCCCCCGCGCGGTGAGCAGCAGCCGTACCGGAGGGCGGCCGTCGGGCCGTCGGTCCAGCACAGTGAGCAGGGCGGTCAGCTGGGCGATCCGCAGCTCGGCGTAGTCGGCGACCAGGATCAGTGGGCGGTCCACCTCGGCGAGCACGCCGAAGTCCTCGGCCGGGCCGCGCTCGTCCAGCCAGCCGCAGACCCAGCCGTGCCGGTCGCGCAGCCGGGTGCACAGTTCGCGGGCGAGCCGGGACTTGCCGGCGCCGCCGGGCCCGGTGAGGACGGCGAGCTGTACGCCGTCGCCTGCGCACCAGTCGTCGATCAGCTCCCCCAGCAGGTGCTCGCGGCCGTGGAAGCGGACTACCTCGGCGCGCTGGTCGAGCAGCGTCGCCGGGGAGCGGACCCGCCAGCCCGCGGCGGGCGTGACAAGGCCCCGAAGGTCGACCGGCTCCCACACGGGCGCGGCGGCGGTGTGCGAGGTGACCAGGTCCGTGAACTCCGGGTCGGCCAGCAGTGCGTACACCGGTACGGCCTCCCAGCGCGGCAGCCCCCAGCCGCTGACGTCGGTGACGACGACGCCGGTCAGCAGCGCGCCGGTGAAGAGGGCCGCGCCGGACTGGCCGCTCCACGGGGAGGGTGTGCGGCGGGCGGGGTCGGCGGGCGGCGCGCTGGCGAGTTCAACGGTGTAGCGGTGGGACAGGGCGCCGGTGCCGGGGGCGAGGGTGGCGCGCGGCTGCTGAAGATCGAGGCCGCCGTCGGACCGGCGCCCGACCTCGGGGTAACCGGCGACGTCGCAGGGCTGGTGCCGGGCAGTGACGAGCCGCCCCCAGCGGACCGGGGCGACCTGCTCGCGGACGTCTGCCTCGGCGAGGAGCAGGGCCGCGTCGACGTGAGTGGCGCCGCGCCAGACGACGGTGCAGGGTACGGCGCGACCGCCGGGCAGCTGTACGTCGCAGGCGTCCCGCCCGTCCAGTACATGACGGGCCGTCAATATCAGCCTGGAGCCCAGGAGATAGCCGGTTCCGTTGCCGCCGTACCGCTGCTCCGCACCCGGCAGCAGGACCGCGACGATTCGACTCAGTTCCATCTGTGCCCCCGTTCACCGTGCCCGCCTGTGGGCGAGTTACCGGATCAGTCCGCCCCCATCGGCCAGACCGCCCGTCGGAGCGTCGCTGTTGCCGATGTGGATGCCCTCGCCGTCCTGGTCCACCGCGCGCAGTGTGAACGCCAGCTTGTGGGCGGCGGTTTCGGATCTCACGGCCCCCGCCTCCCCGGACACGACCCACGCCTTGATGGACCCCTTCCCGCTCTGCTCGCGGCGCAGCTCGACGGTGAACTCCAGGGAGATGTCGCCGAGTTCGAAGCGCACACCGGAGTTCGCGGCGCGATCGCGGGCGGCGGTCAGCTCCGCTCGAAGGTGGTCGATGGCTTCGCCGACGGTGATGTCGTTCATGGGGCCACCGTAACGACGCACCGAGGTGGCTGTCCTCGCGACGGCGGAAGGTCAGCCGGATGATTCGACCAGCGTGGACACCAGATGCCGCTGCGCATGACGGACGTACTCCCGTACGCGCTCCCACCCGTTCTCCTCTCCCTCCCGCCGGGTGCGCAGCCCCCAGGTCTCGGGCAGTTCACGCTCCTTGATCCACAGCATGTAGCCGCACACCGCCTCGCGCCGTTCACCGATCGCCTCCAGACGGCGGGCGAGCGCGCCGTCGCGGCGGGCGCGGGCGAGTGCGGCGAACATGTCGACCACGGCGTAGTAGCTGAGGACCGCCTCGGTCGTGCGGTTCATGCAGGCCAGCACCACTCCGGCCTCGTACCTCGCCTGTTCCTCCAGCCGCCGGGTCCGGCCGAACCGGCTCGGCCGCCCGTGATGGAAGTGGCGCCGGATGTTGTCGAAGTCGGGAACGAAGGGGGCGTCCTCGCCGGCCCCCAGGATGAGGGCGTTCATCGTGTGGACGTACGCGGCACAGTCCGCCTGCGTCGCCAGGCGCACCTCCCGGGGCAGCCCTGCGGTGAACGGCATCAGGGGCGGCTCGGCCCCGTTGCCGAGCCTGCCCTGGAGGATCGGGGTGAGTTCGCGGGCGATGAGGAAAAGGTTGCACGCGTCGAAGACCAGGTAGGGGTCCCCGGACCCGTAGGGGATCTCGCCCTCCGGCATGGCCATCGGGATGAGCGGCCGGGGCGGGAGCAGGGTGGCGGCGCGCGCGGGTCGCCAGGAGCGCAGGTATGAGGCGACCGTGGTGTCGACGTCGGCCCAGGTGCTGTCGCGGTCGGGCGTGAAGGAGTCGGGATCGGAAGCGTCGGATACCGCTTCGTCGGTGACGGCGAAGAGGGTGGGCAGGGCCCAGGAGAGGTTGGCCATCAACTCACTGGTCTGCGGCGACAGTCCGATGACGAAGCCCTGCCGGCCGTCGGCGAGCGGGCGGGCCAGCACCCGGGACTCCGGGTCGGTGGACGGCTGGACGAAGACCTCGACGGTGGAGGCCACTCGTCGGACCTCGTCCAGGCCGGGCATGCGCAGGTCGCGCACTCGGTGATCGCCGTCGTCGGTAGGGGAGAAGGCGTGGGCGAGCAGGAGCAGGTCGAGCAGTCTGCGGGGCTTGCCGGATACGTCGGCCAGCTTCTCCAGGTTGTCGAGCATGGTGCCGGTGGGGTCGGCGCCGCTGACGAAGTCCGGGTCGGTGAAGACACGGGCGAGCCGGGTGGCCTCGGCACCGAGCTCGGCGCTCTGGTGGTCGCGGAACATGATGCTGGGCGGGTAAGGAAGGGGCGCCGGGTCCGGCGCCCCCTGTGCGAGCAGGCCGTTGAGAGCGGAGCGCAGGGCCCTGGTGTCCCGTACGGGCACATCGCGGCGTGGCTTGCGGATCACGATCTGCCCGTGCTCGATGCGGGGATCCGACCGCACGACGACATCGGTCGGTCCTGCGGGGCGTACGGCGATGCCGTACCGGAAGAGGTGACGGAGCGCGGAGACGGCGTCCGCGAGGGCGGCGACGGTGGCGGTGCCGGTGAGGACGTCGTCGACGGGGGCGTCGGCGCCCGGCGGGCGTAGGTCCGCGTACGCGACACCGGCCCTGCTCAACACATCTCTCGCGGCACCCGTCTCCTCGCGATCCGACGCGGCGAAGAGATGGAAGACCACCTGTGTCCCGGTGTCGTCGCCGATGGCCTTCGGTGTCGTCGCTTCCCCCATACCTCGACAGCATGGCGGCAGACGGAGGGATGAATCAACCGATGGCAACGTGTTCGTCCGGCTGGAGCAGATCCCCCGCCATGCTCTCCGGCGGGTGTCGGCACATGCCCGCCGAGGCCGGGCCTGGAACTTCACGGATCCACTCCCATGCGGCTGGTCGGAATACATTTTGACGGTGGATGGCCACCGCACGCCGTATCGTCAGCCGGCGCCCGTGCCGCGAACTCGCGTGACCTCCGAGGAGGAACTGTGGTCATTGAGGTCAGAGGGCCCTCTGGAGTCTCTGAGCGGCGGCACTGGTCGACAGTGGACCTCTGGTCCGATCGCCAACACAGGCCTGTCTACGGCGAGCAGCCACTGACTGCAGCCGAAGAGAATCGGCTCAACGCCCTGCGCCATGCCGGGGTGGGGGTGGATATTCCCCTTGCCCTCAGCGCAGACTCGGCCCACATCGCGGCCGGGGCTGCCGAGCATGCTGATCTGCTGGCCTATCTGGCCTCGGCCGACCGATCGGGGTGGTCCTATCACTTCGCGCGACTCGCGTGCTCGTTCAAAGAAGGCAAGGGTGAGTACTTCACCGGCGCTGATCTGACCGTCGAACTCTTCGGCGATGGCGATGACGAAATGCGTCCGACGATCTGGTCGTTGACCCCTGCAAAGGTGCTCGACGGAGACGAGCGGAGCCACGAGTTCGGATTCACGAGCAGTCTGAAGTTTCTCCAGGTCTCAACCACCAGACACCGTAAAGCCCCTCAGGGAAAGCTTGTCCAGGGATACGGCATGCTGACGTCGATGGCGAGATGGGAGTTCACTCCTACGGCAGTCGCACGGCTGGACGGAGATTTCGAACTCGGACTGATTGTGCGGGTCCCCCGAGATGTTCCCGCTCACGCCGTCGTGACGCTGAACATCGTTGTCGAGAAACCCAGGAAGCTGGCCATGAACAGGAAAGCCGCGGTCCGCGGGGCAGCCAGCAGAACCATCGTGTTCGAAGGACCCGGCCAACCCGCCCGGTCACATTCGGGTCCGCCGAGATGAGCAAAATGCGGCTCATCGCAGTAGAGGCGATGCGCCCTCGTGGTCACCGTGCAGGGAACCCTTCGGTGTGTCCGGGCAGTTCGGCCAGTTCCCCGTGGACCACGGCTCGATGTGCGCCTTCGACAGCAGGATCACCGCTCCGCGAGCCACGCTCCTGGACATCCCCGTACTCCTGTCGCGGCGCCCCGTCATCCTCGGGCTGCTCTCCGACGCCATCATGGCCTTCGCGCACCTGCGGATCGTTCTGGCAGCGATGCCGCAGGAACGCCGTGCGCTGGTGATCGCAAGAGCTGGGGCTCGTTCAAGCCCGGCTGGGACTTCCCGCCCGGGCCCCCGCGTGCTGTCCATCGGAGGCGTGGACGTCCGTGGCGCCCGCGTCGGCTACTCCTCCCAGGGGCCCGGCCGGCCCAGCCGACGCAAGCCGGACGTCTGCACGTTCACGCACTTCGCCAGATCGAAGACGCTCGGGCCGAACAAGCCCGACTCGGGGACCTCGGCGGCCTGCCCCGTCGCGGCCGGTGTGGTCGCTGCGGTGCGCTCACAGCTACCCGCCGGTGAACTCCCGCCGGCCCAGCAGCGCACCCACGAACGGCACCTCGTTGAGGCCCAGGCCGAACCAGAAGCTCATGGTCGCCAATGGCCGGGGCCGACGTGGCGCGACAACAGCGAAGAAGGTGCACCAGGCGAAGAGCGCGGTCGTCACCACGTATCCCATCGGCATGCCCATGAACGTACCACCGTCAACTCGGGGAAATTTGCTGGGACTTCCCCGCCCGATCGCGCCGCCGCAGGTTACTCGTCCGGGAGATCCGACGAACCCGGTTCAACATCAGCGCACGCACGCGTTCTCGGCAAGGTCCGCATCGATCCGAAGTGGGCGACTGCTCTACGGACTGGCTGACTCAGGCACGGCCTCTTCGCCGTACGGCTTGTTCGCTAGTTTTTCTGCAGGGTGCGGGTGACACCCGCGATGACGGCGGTCGTCAGCACCCAGCCGAAGGCGATCAGCAGGTAGGCCAGCCACTGGAGGAGGTCGTTCGACCAGTACCAGGTCGTGCGCTGCCCCAGACCCCCGATGGGGATCAAGAGGTCGAGTGTGTAGACGAGGGGCTGGAACGGGGCGCCTTCGCCCTGTTTGACTGGATTAGGGGACTCGGTGTTGAAGGACAGCGTGCCCAGCAAGATGAGCGCGAGGAGCCAGACGCCGGCCAGCCAGGGGCGGTAGCCGTAGCCGACGGTCACGTCGAGGAGATGGCCCCATGCGCGGGCTGCCGGGGACAGTGCGCGGCGCCGGTGGCGTTGCTTGGCGAGGAGGACACGGCGGGCGTCGTCGTCGTGCCCAGCCTTGCGGTACCAGGCCGCCAACTGCTCATACGGTTGTGGGTTGTAGCCCGGAGTGCTGCGTATCCATGCCACCCGTCGGGCCACCGACTCCCGGTCGCCCACGGCCTCGTGGCGCTCGTCGTTCGCGTCCGCCCTCTTGATGGAGCCGTAGACGAAGCCGTCCAGCTCCACCCTCTCCGGCCAGCTGTGCTCGTTCTCGTGGAGGTACGACACCTGCGCGCCCCGCAGGTCGATGGTGCCGGACGGGGGGCGGGCGAGGGTGAGATCGAGGTCGACGGCTTGCAGGTGCATGGCGATCAGGGCCGGGGCGTTTCCGTCGTCGGTCGGCGGGCCGTTCAGGACGGCTCCGTCGAAGGTCACGTTGTCCCTGACCTGGGTGCCGCGCAGCCGTACCGTGCCGTTCGCGGTGAATCCCTCGGAGAACTTGAGCGACGAGGCCACGGCATTGTCGAGGGCAAGGGCCACGCCGCGTGGGCCGGGTCCTTCCAGGCGAGCGCCCTGCATGGCCAGGGTGCCCGGCAACTGCGCCCCCATCAGCCGGACTTCCCCGTGTGCGACGAACCCGTTTCGACAGAAGACACCCCCTTCCATGGCCAGACCACCGGCGGACAGGGCCCACCCATCGGGTGCGATCAACTCGGCCCCGTTGAGGAGCAGTCCGCCATTCACCCGGGCGTCGGTGAGGGACAGGGCGGTGCTCACGCGGTTGAAGGGTGTGGGGGCGCTGCCCTCCACCATGGAGTGCCGCAGGGAGAAGTTGCCCTCGATGCGGGCCGAATCGGCCTCGATGCCGGGTATCCGGCTGGCCGTGAACACAAGGGTCTGCGTCGACGCGCCGAGGAGATTCACCGCCTCCTCGAACCAGCATGCCTCCAGCCAGAGGGCATGGGCGATCTGCGCTCCCGCCAGGTCCAGACGTCCGGAGATCCGTGCCCCGGTGAGCCTCAGACGCGCCACCGCACCGGGTTGTCCGGTGTTCGCACCCAGCAACAACGCGACAATCAACGCCGCCCGCACCGTTCGCTCAGGTCCCCACCGTCCGCCGTCGGCGACCCGGTCCTCCCCCGGCGTACCCGTGCGCAGGTCGACCCTCCGCCCCTCGGGGAACGCGTCCCACAGCGCACGCTCAGGTGAAGTCAACTCGTCGTAGGAAAGCACTCATGCAGAGTAGTGATCTTCCTTCGTGCTCGCCCTGGTCCCACGCACCCGGATCGGAGGCAGACCCGTGCTGTTGGGGGTTCCAACTCCAGCACTTCCAACTCCAGCACATGCCCGGCATAGGGCCGGACGTACTCGGCCGCGGCAGCCCGACCTCGTCCGTCGGTGATCTTCGCTGGTACGGTCCGGTCATGCCGCGCCTGGTCGAAGTTCCGGGGTACGTACGCTTCTGGACCGCCTCGGCTGTGTCCGCGTTCGGTTCACAGGTCACGGGGCTGGCCTTGCAGATCCTCACCGCTGTGGCGCTGAGCGCATCTGCCACCGAGGTCGGCATCGTCAACGCCGCCCGCTGGGTTCCGTATCTGCTCTTCGGACTCATGGCCGGGGTTGTCGTGGACCGCTGGCGGCGCAAACCGATAATGGTTGCCACGGATCTCGGGAGGGCAGTCCTGCTCGGTGCGATTCCGGTGCTGTATGCGCTGGATCGGCTCACCATCCCCGCGCTGTGCTTGTTCGTCTTCGTATTCGGGGTGCTGTCTTTGTTGTTCGAGGCGGCGAACCAGTCGTATGTGCCGCAGCTGGTGCCAAGGGAGCTGCTCAACGCTGGGTACGCCCGCGTGCAGCAGGCCGACGCGGTGGCCGGCTCGACCGGCCCACTGATCGCCGGGGTCCTGATCAAAATCATGGGAGCGCCGCTGGCCGTGCTGGTGGATGCCCTCAGTCATTTGATATCCGGCCTGCTGCTCGCTTCGGTGAAGGCGCCCGACCCCGTCCCCGATCGCGGCGCACGGCGTAGCCTGGGCAGCGAGCTGCGTGAGGGGGTGGCGTGGGTCTACCGGCATCGCACGCTGGCGTCCATCGCCCTGACCTCGCACGCGATGCTCCTCTTCAACAGCATGGTGAGCACGGTCTTTTTGGTCTTCGCCCTGCAGAGCCTCAAGATCGGGGAATTCGGTCTGGGGGTCACCTACGCCTTCGCGAGTGTCGGCGCGTTACTCGGCGGTGCGCTCTCCGGTCGCGTGGCCGGACGACTGGACGTGGGCGCCACTCTGATCGCCTTCCGTCTGCTCGCCGCCATCGGCTGGCTGCCCTTGGTCCTGGCCGAGCGCGGACCGTGGGCGCTCGCCTCCGTGTCGCTCGCCTTCTTCATCGTGTCCCTGGCCATCGCCATCGAAAGCCCGGTGGAGATGAGCTACCGCCAGGCGGTGACACCCGACCGGCTGCGGGGGCGGATGAACGCGACGATCCGCTCGATGAACTGGGGGATGGTAGCGATCGGGGCACCACTTGGCGGAGTACTCGCCGACCAGGTCAGCTATCGCTTCGCCCTCTGGATCGGACTGTCCGGAGCGGTCGTCCAGGCACTCGCGCTGGCGGCTTCTCGTACCCGCAGGGCCCGTACTGCCGACGAACTCGATCCACCGGCAGCTGAGCTGACGCGCAGCGGCCCGGAAACCCCTGCCAGGGAAGGCAAAGACTGATCAGCTCACGGTGGCATCTTGGGCGCGGGCGGCAGCCTCGGTGCCCAGGACGATCGGCAGGTGGTCGCCGGGGGCGAAGTCGCCGATCAGCCGGCCTGTGGATGACAGCCGGGGCGATGTGCGGGTTGGCCTCGAAATCGCAGCCCCGCAGGGAACCGAGTGCGGCGGCCGGGTGTGCTCACAGGTTGCGGAAGTCCTTCGCGGCCGGGTACGTCACGTCGGTGCAGCCTCGCCGCTTGGTGATGTCGTCGACGTATGCGCGGAACAGGGTGGTCAGCCGCTGGGAGCCGAGGATGTCGTCGTAGGTGTAGCTGGAACTGAGGGTGTGCAGGGCGGGCTTGCCGTCGCAGACGGAGGAGGCCCACCACCCTCCCGTGGTGTGGCCGGCCGTTCCCGGCTCGATGATCGCGTCCTCGGCCCCGAGGAGCTCGTATCCCACCGTGCTCGCCTCCGGGCCGAAGTAGGAGACGGTGCGCAGCCACCAGGGCGAGTGGGTGAGGGCGCTGCGTGCGTAGTCGCGCTGGTCGTCGTCGAGGCTGTCGGCGATCCGGCCCACCTGGTCGGGGCTGACGGCCAGGAGGCAGCCTTCGAGGGGGTTCGCTTCCTGGACAGGTACCGCGAGGGCGCGGTCGGGCAACCTGTCCTGTCCCTGTTGCGTGAGGTGTGCGGCGAACCAACGGCAGGAGCCGTCCGCCGTCTTGGCAGGGCGAAGGGTGGTCGGCACGGAGGCGAGCTGCCGGCCGGGCAGGGCGGCCAGCCGGGCCTTGCAGCCGATCCGGGCGGCTGCCGCTTCGGCGGCGGAGCGTGCGATGCGGGCGAGACGTTCACGGTCCGCTGCGGAGACGTCGTCGTAGTCGGCGCGGGCGGTGACGTTCAGCAGTTCGGGGGCCGTCGCACGGCTGCCGGGGCCGCATTCGGCGCGGACGGTCGTGTACCAGTTCCCGTACCGGCCCAGGGTGCCGTCGCCGACCGGCCATGCCTCGGAGCGCCGGTCGGCGACCGCCGTGACATCGTTCTTGTCGCTGACGCTACTGTCGTAGAAGGGCTCGAGTCCGCTGTCGTCACCGATCCAGTTCATCGGCTCGGAGGCGTCGCTGCGCCGTACCGCCAGCGTGAACAGACTCGTGGTCCTGCCGGGGCCGGGCACCTTGTAGACGGTGCAGGAACTGTGCAGTTCGCTCGTATCGATCCGGTACTCGTCGTAGTCGCCGGCCTTCGCCCGGACCATCCCTCCCTGCAGGTCCATGACCGCGGCTCCGGAGACGAGTCCGTCGCACGCCGCGCCGATGTCGCGCTCGCTGGAGGCGCGGTCGCGGATGTCGTCGGCCGTCAGCCAGCCCGCATACAGGCTCAGGCCTATCCCGCCCCACGCCGTCCACCGCCACAGCCTGTTCAGTCCCGCGCGCACTGCACACTCCCCCTTGTTGACCCGTCCGGCGTGATCGATCTGCGCCGGTGGACGAGCGTAGAGGGCCACTTGCCGGCAGGTTCAGGGTGGGGTCCGCGGCGGTTGTGGAGGGAGAGTCCCCACAGGCTTGTGGGTTCCGCGGCCGTGCCGGCCGGATCGCCTGCGGGATCGACGTCCTGTATCGCTTTCCCGCTCGCCCAGGGGCGGGACACACGTTCCGCGTAGTCCTGCGGGCGCGGAGGCGGCTCGTAGTCTGGTCAGGTCTCGCGTCGCCCCTGGGAGAGGAGTGTGCTCGTGCCGCCATGCGCGCCAGGGGCTTCCGGCTGGGCTGCGCGATGCCGTCGGCCGTGAACGTCGTCGGTCGCCGGAGCCGTCCGGCGTTCGGCGGGCTGCGTCGGCTGACCGTGCAGGAGGTACGGGGCGGGGCCCGCATGATGGTGTGCGCCACACTGTCGTGGTACCTGGCGGTCGAGTTGGGCATCAACAGTGCCCCCGTCGCTGCCGTGCTGCCCGCGGTGTTCACCCTGTCCGGGATCCCGCTGTGGGCCCCTCGGCTGGGGCTCTACCGCCTGGGCAGTGTCCTGCTCGGGGTGTGCATCGCGGCGGTTGCGCTGCGCTGGCTTCCCGTGTCCACGCTCTCCCTGGCCATCGTGGTGAGCGCCGGATACCTCGCCAGTCTCCTGCTGCGCATCGACGGTGTTCCCAGCCAGCAGGTCCTCGTCAGCGCCGTGCTCGTGTTCGGTGTGCCCGTCTCCGGCTACCCGGAGCAGCGTGTCCTGGAGAACCTGGTCGGTATCGCGGTGGTCGTTCTCCTCGGCCCGCTGTTGTGGCCTCCCGACCCCTGCCGTCTCCTCTCCAGTCGACTGGACGCCTACCGCGACCGCCTCGACGACCTGCTCAAGGACGTGGGCCGCGACCCCGGCCGGTCACCGCTTCGTCAGGAGGCAGGGCAGGCCGAGGGCCTGTGGCAGCAGCCGCACGATCTCGCACGGGATCTGGACCGGGCCCGGGCGGCGCTGCGCTGGAGTGTGACCCACCGCCGTTCGATCCCCGCGCTCGACGAGCTCGGCCACCGCATCCGCCTGGCCGACCGCACCGCGGCTCCCCTGCACTGCCTCAGCGCACAACTGCACGCCGCTGACGGGCCGCCGGTGCCTGGCACCGCCGCCGGTCCCGCCTCGGACAGCCCCGGCCCGCTGCTGGAGGCTCTACGGCATGCACTCATCGTCGCGCTGGACGGCGCCGACCCCACAGAGCCGATCAGCCGGGCCCGGATGATCAGCCGACAGTACCGGCCTGCCCGTACCGACCCCGGCTCCGGCCTCGGCCCCGGCCCTGGCCCGCACGACAGCTTGCTTCGCGACATCCCGCTGCTCGTCCTCGACAGACTCGACGACTACCGCGCAGCGCACTTCACCGGCCGATGACCTCAAGTGGGTTGCCGGTGACGACGGCGGCCAGGAGGTCATGCTCAGGACGAGCTCAGGACGAGCTCAGGCTGGAGGACCGAAGGCACGGGCTGACCTCCCTGTCCTCCCACGGCCATCCGTTCGCGCGTCGTCAGGCCGTCGGAACCTGTCCGACCGCTGCCGAGGCTTCGGCCCCCGATGAAGTGACGACCTCAGAGCTCCCGTTCCCGCGGTCGGTGACGCCTCCGAGGAAGGCCAGGCCGAGGCCGGCGGCTGCGAGGGCCGCGCCGACCAGGGCGGGTGAGGCCCAGCCCCAGCCGGCCGAGATGGCCAGGCCGCCGAGCCAGGCGCCGCCGGCGTTGGCCAGGTTGAAGGCGGAGTGGTTGGAGGCCGCCGCCATCGTCGGGGCGTTCTTCGCCTTGGCCATGAGCAGCATCTGCACGGGTGTGGTGACCAGGGCGCCCATCGCGCCCATGAAGGCGAGTGTCACCAGGGCGGGAACGGCGCTGTGGACCGTGAAGTAGAACGTCACGAGCGACGCGCCGAGCAGGGCGAGCCCGCCGTACAGCGTCGGACGCAGGGCACGGTCGGTCAGCGGGCCCGCGATCAGTGTGCCCAGCGTCATTCCGATGCCGTAGAGCGCGAGGACCCAGGTGGTCGAGGAGTCGGAGAAGCCCGTGAGGTGGGTCAGGATCGGCACGAGGTAGCTGTAGACGGCGAAGAAGCCGCCGAATCCCACGACGGCGGTGGCCAGTCCGAGGGCGACCTGCTTGTTGCCCATGGCCCGCAGCTCGTGCCGGATGCCGGCCTGGCTGCTGCGGGGCTGGTGGGGGACGAAGGCGGCCAGCGCGGCCAGGGCGATGAGGCCGATGACGGCGACGGCGCAGTAGGCGTACCGCCAGCCCAGCTGCTGCCCGAGGGCCGTGCCGGCCGGGACGCCGACGATGTTGGCGATGGTGAGTCCGAGGAACATCCTCGACACGGCCCGCCCGGCTCGTTCCGGGGCGACCAGCCTGGAGGCCACGACGGCGCCCACGCCGAACAGCGCTCCGTGGGGCAGGCCCGCCAGGAATCGTGCGGCGAACAGCAGGCCGAAGTTGGGAGCGAGGGCGGATGCGACGTTGCCGACCACGAACAGAGCGGACAGCAGGAGCAGGAGTCGTTTGTGGGCGATGCGCGCGCCGATGCCCGTCAGCACGGGGGCGCCGACGACGACGCCGAGCGCGTAGGCGGAGACGATGTTGCCGGCGTGCGGCACAGACACGCCGACCCCGTCGGCGATCTGGGGCAGCAGCCCCATCGTGGCGAACTCGGTGGTACCGATACCGAACGCAACGAGGGCAAGGGCCAGCAGGGCCAGTGGCATAGAGCGGGAGTACCTTTCACGGGCGGCGATCCGGATGCGGCGGAGCAGACGGAACCATAGGTGTCCAGCTCCTGTGGCCAGTCGCGCCGGCCGCCATTGCCCGGTGCGCCCCCCAGGACAGGGAAGGCCCACAACGAGTGCAGCCACGGCACAGGCTCACGCATTCCAAGATCGGCCGACGGAAGCTGTGGCCTGCATCACACTCTGAAGCGGCTCACCCACGTGAGCAGTCGAGTTCGCCGACCGCGTTCAAGCGCCAGCCCGTCTCGTGGGCGATGCGCGTGTTGGAGCCTCCTCGGGCCTCCATGCAGGACGAACCTGCGCGCGTATCCGCAGTCGGTGCTCAAATATTGGGGCCGTAAGCCGTCCTCTTCAACCGCTCACGTTCGGTGGCGGTCGGGACTGTCGGGCAGGGATTCAGGTGGCCTTTGGCCAGTCGCGCAGTTGGGCGGCGATCCTCGCAGCGGTGCAGGTGGGGTCTCGCAGCAGGTCCCGCAGGGCGACGGCGTCCTCCCGGGCGGGTTTGACCGGGATCCCTGAGGCCTCCAGATACATCACGCCCGTCGCCGCGGCCACGGCCATGTTGGAGCGCTCCAGCCATCGGCAGCGGCCGAGGATATGCACCAGGGCGGCGGCGCGGGCATACGGGCCGTCGTAGACGGGCTGGTCCAGCAGTTCGGCCTGGTGGCCGGCGACCGCGGCCACCGGCACTCCGTAGTCCTCGGGGGCGGGATCTCCCGCGCCCGCGATCTCGGCGACCTGCAGGATCCAGGGGACGTCGATGTGGAGGTCCATTACGCGGCGTGTGCTCCGCGGGTGCGGCCGTCGGCTTCTTCGGCTTCGTCGAAGACGTCCTGGTGCTCACTGAGGAAGCGCTCCGCAGCGTTCAGGCCCCGCTGCCGCAGCCCTTCGGTGTCTTCCTGTACGAGGACGGCAATGTAGTCGCCGAGGCTCAGACCCCGGTCCCTGGCCCGGGCTTCCGCCAGTTGCTTGATCTCGCTGTCGACGCGCGCGCCCAGTTGTGTCTTCGCCATACCCTGATGGTAACAGCTGTTACCATCGCGCGGGTCTCTGGAGGAGAGGATCTCCGCGACGCGGCCGGGCGCGCGGCCCCGCGCTGTACCCCGGGCGCTGCAGCGGCGGGGCGGTCACTTCCGCCCGCACCGACCAGGCCGCCGGAACCGGCACTCGCCGGCCGAACACCTACAGCCGGGCGCGCGGGTGCAGATCGCATTCACCGAGGCGAGAAGACTCACGTCGTCGGCAACCTGCACTATCACCGATGGCCTGAACGCCCAGGCGAGCCCTTCCGATGGCAGGACCTGGACGGCTGCGTCCTGCCCAGTGCGATTCCAAGCGGTGCGCGGACCACGCAGGCACAGCTCGGCGTTTCAGCCAAGATCGCTGTCGCCTCAGACCCTGCGGAGCACGGGTAGTTGCATCCCGCACGCTCTGCATCCCCCGTCGTCAGGCGGATCTCAACACGTCTGAAAAACGTGCGTTCGAGGACCCTTCCGTGTCGTTGAGCCAGACGCCCTCGAACTCACGCGCGGCAGGAAAGGAGGCCCCGTTGCACTCGGCCCCAGGCAACGATCCGGTCGATCCCCCCTCTCCCGCAGCCGCGTCGGCACCCATCGTCCATGGCTCGGTCCCGGGCGTGCTCGCGCTGCTGCACGGCGGGGAAAGCACGCTCGTCCGGCGGGGCAGTCACGTCAACCAGCGTGGTGGGCATGACCGCCGGTTGCTGCACGAACCGGATCTTCAGCAGGGGCACCAGGGCTTCGGCATCGGGACGGGCACCGCCGCGACCGCGGCCATCGCCTGCTGGATCGGCGACGACGACCCGAACGCGGTCACACGGTCATGCGGGACCCTCCTCGGCCATGACCAGCGCTACGGTCGACGGGACCGCACAGGGCAGGGCCGTCTCGTCGCCGACGGTCACGTGACCGCGGAGTTCACCGTTCCGGGTCCTCGCAGTGGAGGAGCTCCGCGTCTCGCAGTTCGGGCCGATGCAGGCGAGATCTCCCGTCTGAGATCCGAACTCATCCTGTCCGAACCGCTGGACGAGCGCTGGCTGGCCATCTGCCGCGACCACCTCGCCGCGCGTCTTGTCCCGGGCGGGGACGCCCGGGTCCAGGCCGTCGCCACCGTTCCCGGCTACCGCCGCCGCGGCTATGCCAAGGCCGTGTTGACCGCGCTGCTCGCGCACCTTGAAGGGGACGGTGTGACGCTCTACGCGCTGTACGCGTCCGACGACTCCGCCCCGCTGTACGCCGCGCTCGGTTTCACAAGCGACCCCGCGTTGATGCGGATGACCCGTGTGCCGTCCTCAACTCATGCCACCGCGCGCGGGACCTGACCGGGGCCGAACCCGAGCGCCACGGCGAAAGCGAATCACCACACCGCACCATGAGGAGCAGCTAGGTGGCTTATGTCAGTCGGGACCAGTGGGACCAGCACTTTGCGCAGGATCGGGGTTTTCGCCGGCTCGGTCAGACCGAGAAGGACCTGCTGGCCGAGCACGTGCCCGCGCCGGACAACGGCCGGGCGCTGGACGTAGGTTGCGGTACGGGGGAACTGGCCGCCTACCTGGGCGATCTCGGCTACCTCGTCGATGCTGTCGACTTCGCCGGCAGTGCTCTGGCCCGTGCCCGGGCCGAGCGGGCGGACGCGGTGGGCGTGCGCTGGCTGTGCCTGGATGTCGCCGACGACGACGCGGCCGAGCTGAGCGACGACGGATACGAGCTGATCACCCTGCGGCTGGTGTACCCCTTCCTCGGCGACCGGCAGCGGATCCTGCACACGCTCGCCGGGCGGCTGCGCCCGGGCGGCGCGATCGTGGTGATCACTCCCCTGGCTGCCGGCACCCCGGCCGCCCGGCGCGACATCGCGCTGGACGAGGACGAGATCCGGCTGCTGACCGAGAGGTGGAGGAGCGCGGAGCGGTTCGACGCCGACGGCCTGGCGGTGCTCGTCCTGCGCGAGGCTCTCCGGGAATTCACCGCGTTGGAGAAGGAAGGGGCTCCATCGGCGCAGGCGGTCGCCGGCGCGTGCATGGTGGTCACCGACGCCTTCGGACGGGTGCTGCTCGGGCGCTCACGCGACGGCATGTGGGAGCTCCCTGGCGGCGGCGTCGATCCGGGTGAGGACCTTCCCGCCGCGGCCGTGCGCGAGCTGGCCGAGGAGGCCGGGCTGACCTGCCGCACCGAGGATGCCCATCTGGTGGCGGTCCTCCAGGACGACCGGGGCCTCGTTCGGCGTCTGTCCGGTGTGGTGCGCGCTGCCGCCTGGTCCGGTGAACCGGCCGTACCCGACCAGGAGCGCCACCGGTTCGAGCGGTGGGAGTGGCACGATCTGCACGCGCTGGCCGCGCTCGGCTCGATCTTCTCGCCGTCCGCCCAGGCGCTGAATCTCGTATGGCCGGGCGTGCTGCCCGGCCTGCCGTCCGTGCACGCCTACCTGGTGGCCGGTCGGCGGCCGCTGGTCGACGGTGAACCGCCGCAGGCGGCGCGGCTGCGACGCCGGATGACCGAGCGCATCGTCCGGCGCGGGTACAGCCTGTCGGCACCGGTTCTCGAAGCGCTGCGGAGCGTGCCCCGCCACCGGTTCGCGCCCGAGGTCCCCCTCGACACGGCGTACGACGACGACCTCGCCGTCGTCACCCTCAGGAACGGGGAGGGGCGGGCGGTCAGCAGCGTCTCCGCCTCGTGGTTGCAGGGCATCATGATCGACGGCCTGCGCCCGCAGCCCGGAATGATGATGCTGGAGATCGGGGCCGGAGGCTTCAACGCCGAGCTCCTCGCCCATGTCGTCGGCCGACGCGGGCGCGTGGTCACGGTCGACCTCGACCCGTACGTGGTGCACCGCACCCGGCAGTTGACGGCTGAGGCCGGCAGCGGCCGCGTCACCGCAGTCCTCGGCGACGGTGCCCTCGGCGCACCGGACCATGTCCCCGCCGACGGCTTCGACGGCATGGTGATCACCTACAACGTGTGGGACCTCTCACCAGCGTGGCGCGAGCAGCTCGCCGAGGGCGGCTACCTCGTCCTACCACTGGAAATGCACGGCTACACCCGCGCGATCGCCCTGCGAAAGCGCGGGAGCTTGCTCGAGGCGGGCCCCGGCGACTGGACGTTCTGCGGGTTCATCCGCGACCGGGGATCCGCAGCCCGCACCACCCCCACCGTCGATCTGCCCGGCAGGCTCCGACTCCGCTTCGAGGACGGGCTTCCCGCGGACACCGCCGGCCTGGACCAGGCGCTGCGAGGGCCCCGCTACGAACTCGGTACGGGCGTGAGTGTGGCGGGCAGCGAGTCGTTCGAGACCCTGCAACTGCTGCTGGCCACGACGCTGGACGGGTTCTGCCGTCTCGCGGTGGACGGCGAGTACGACGGCGGCCCCGCGTCCGTGCCGCGCGGCGCGGACGCGGCCGCACTGGTGAATGAGGGGTCTCTGGCGTATCTCACCCACGTTCTGGTCCAGGACGGGGACACCCCTGCCGAGCGGCGCAGCGAGTTCATCGTCCACGCCTTCGGCCCCGCCGGCGAAGGCCTCGCCGAGCAGATGGCAGCTCGGGTCCGTGCCTGGGACAGCACCGTCCGTGCTGCGGGCTACCCTCGCTTGACCGTGTACCCGGCCGGGACGGCGGACCGGGATCTGCTCGACGGCCATGTGCTGGACAAGGCGGACTCCCGGCTGGTCTTCCACTGGCCCGCCCTGAACAGCGACACCCCGGTCGCAGCGGTCGCAGATGCCCTGACGAACTCCGGAGACAGCCGGTGATCGTGTGGGTCAACAGTCCGTGGGGGGTGAGGAAGCATACGCTCGCGGCCGCCGTCCTCGTCCAGGCCCTACCGGGGCGGAACAGAACCGTCACCTGGGCGACTACGGCCGAACTCACCCGCGAACAGACCCTCGCCGCCGCACTCGACCGCCTCGGCACCCCGACCCGCACCCCTTGAAGGAGCCATCACGCCATGTACGGCAACGTCTGGGACACCATCAACCAACTCGCCCGCCGCTTCAACGAACACGACACCGCACTCGGCCTGGGCCAAGAGGAGCAGTGGAGCCTGCAAGTCCTCAAGATCGCCGAGGAGACCGGGGAAGCAGCCCAAGCGGTCATCGGAGCCCGCGGTACCAACCCCCGCAAAGGGACCGCGCCGTGGGACGACGTTCATGCGGAAGTCGCGGATGTGGCCATCACGGCCCTGGTCGCCCTGGCCCGTATGCGCCCGGACGACGCCGCGGAGTACCTCGATCGGCATCTGGCCGCCAAGTCGGCGAAGTTCCTTCCCTCCGGTCCCGCATCGGTCCCGACCTCGGCGGAACCGGCATGAGCAGCTGCTGTTCGACGCCGCAGCGAGCACCCGGCCACGGACGAGTGCGGAACCGCCTGGCCGGGACCGAAGGAGTCGGTACGTGACGGCTTCCGACGAATCACTCCCCCGTACCGCCGCATCCTCGGTGCCGACGGCCGCCGAGGACACGGTCAACCGCGACCTCACGCTGTACAACCACGGGCTGGCCGTCGGCGTGCTGGGCGGCGCGGTCACGTCTGTCGCCCTGCCGAGCCTGGCCCTGATCACGCTCAGGTCCACGCCGTTGGAGATGAGCGTTCCGCCAGCACTGGATGACATTCGGCCCGAGGTTCCTCAGCGCACTCGGCGCCGGCGCGCTCGTCCCCGTGGTCGGTCTCGGCCCGTCGATGGCCGTCGCGGCGGCCGCCACGGCCGGGGGATTCCTCGTGCTGGCCCGCTCCCCCGTCCGACGCCTTCGAGCCATACCGGCCGCCACCGAAGGGTGACGGTCGTCTGGACACATCCCGCGTGACCCCACCCGTCGGCGTGCTACCGGCGCTGCCGCTCATCTTCTACCGTGGGCGGCATCCCATGGACGCATCGCAATAGGACGTGTCCTCGGGAGGGCATCTTGATCAACCGTCGCCAAGTGCTCTCCATGGGGGCAGGTTTCGGGACAAGGGGGCTGCAGATCACGGCCGGAACTCCTCCGGCCGGAGCGGCGTTGACCTCGATTTCCCCACCCGCCCGGGTGTCATGGACCTCGTGTGTCAAGCCTCCCGGACGCTGACAGCGGCGCGGTGATGGCGAGGCACCTCGATCTCGTCGAGTAGCGCGATCGCCAGGTCCTCATACGTAATTCGGCTGGCCAGGTCACCATGCTCGGCGATCCGGTAGCGGCCGGCGCGCGTGCCCCCATGGTCGAAGTCGCCCGCCGGGGCCATGTACGTCCAGTCCAGGTCGCACGTCCGCAACTCATCGAGGCCCGCCGCGTGGCCGAGAGAGAAGGCGCGGAACTCGTCCGGGAAGCCGGGCTCGTCCATCAGGGGAGCCCCGGACGCACCGGGCATGACGGACGCGAGCCCGACCACCACCAGGCGGCGCACGCCCGCCTTCGCCAGGCCGTTGGCCAAAGCGCGGGAGGACACGGGGAAGAACTCGTGCGGTGGCACGGACAGGGTCGCGGCGGCACTGATGGCGGCGTCATGACCGGCGGCCGCACACTCGATGCTCACGGTGTCTGTGACGTCGCCCGCCACGACCGGCACATCGGTCAGGTCGCTGTGGCTCGCGGGGTCGCGCACCACGGCGGTCACCTGGTGGCCGCGCCGGGTCGCCTCAGCGACAGCCTGCCGCCCCGCCCGGCCACCTGCGCCGAAGACCACGATGTTCATGAGAACCACCTGTCGACAGTGCCGGAGCCCGTGCGCCCCGGCCGGTTCTCGGACGCTATCGAAGGCCATGGTTACCGCTGGGATATCGGGGCTAGGGTGAAGCCATGAGGGAACCCCTGCCCGCCGACATGTTCGACGAACTGTGCCCTTCCTCGCTCAACCCGATCCGATTCGGTGACAAGTGGGCCGCGTTCATCATCCGTTGCCTTGAGCACGGGCCGCGCCGGTTCTCCGAGCTGCGCGTGCCGCTGAGCCGCGTCACGCCCAAGGTCCTCACCCAGTCGCTGCGGTCCCTCGAACGAGACGGTCTGGTCAAGCGCACCGTCTACGCCGAGGCCACCCCGCATGTCGAATACGAGCTGACACCGCTGGGCCGCAGCATGCTCCAACCGATGGCGGTCGCCCACGCCTGGGCGGAGGAGCACTGGGACGAACTGCTCAACGCCCGCGAGTCGTACGACAACACCACTCGCCTCGACTGCGCCGGATAACGCGGTCAGACGTTGGGGACCTGCAGCTTGTCCCAACTGGCCTTGCCGGGCATGCCGTTGGCATCGTCACCTGCGAAGTGGAGCTTCCGCTGCCAGGCGGCGTAGGACTTCACATCGCCCGGGCCCCATGTGTCGGCGTTGGCGCTCGACTGATACTGGTTGCAGCCTTCGGCGACGAGCCGACGGTGCATTGCGGCGATGATCGGCGATTTCCGTCCGGTGTGGAAGAACGACTCACCGGGGAACGGCTCGGTATCCGGCGCGGGGACGGTGTGTGAATCCTTGAAGTGGTCGTACGCTTCCTGAGCCGCCGCGAGGACCTTGCCGTAGATCTGGTCCATGTGCGGGCCGGCGCAGGCGGTCGAGGACCAGTGGTGATGGTAGAAGAGGTTGTTCTTGCTGGGGCGTTCGCCGATCACCTTGGCGAAGTGCCAGCCAGCGAGACGTGCGGCGTTCTTCCAGGTGGCCTCGGGGACCGTCCAGCCGGGCGCGAGCGTTGCGTTCGCCATTTCGATGCTGATCGTGCTCTGGTTGCCGGCCTTGTCGCCGACGGCCCAGGCGAACTCGTTCACTTTGACGTACTGAGCGACAGCACCGGCGGCGTCCACGTCGAAGTGGGCCGAGGCCGGACGCGTCCTCCAGACATCGAGCACACCCTGGTGCGAAAGCCGGCCGCCGTTGTGGTGCAGCGTGACCGACGTCTTCCTGAAGGACTTGTGGGTGACGTGGCCCGTCGCGCTCAGCTCGTCGATGAGGTTGGAGACGGTACGGTCGTAGGCGATGGTGGCGGTCACTTGAGGGCCTCCGTGTCATTCTCGACGCCGTCCTCGGCGAAGGCGACGAAGTCGCTCTCCGGAAGGTCATCGAGGTTGTCGGTGCCGGCTCCATCGCCGGTGTCTGTCTTCTCGAGAGCCGCCTTCACGTCCTCGTCGTCGAAGTTCTTCTCGGGCATGACGCCGTCCTTTCAGTTTAGACGTTGGGGACCTGCAGCTTTTCCCAACTGCCCTTGCCAGGAACGCCGTTGGCATCGTCACCTGCGAAGTGGAGCTTCCGCTGCCAGGCGGCATAGGACTTCACATCGCCCGGGCCCCATGCGTCGGCGTTGGCGCTCGACTGATACTGGTTGCAGCCTTCGGCGACGAGCCGACGGTGCATTGCGGCGACGATCGGCGATTTCCGTCCGGTGTGGAAGAACGACGCACCAGGGAACGGCTCGAATTGGGTGGGGCCGGCGGGCCCGCCATCCATGTACTGCTGGTAGGCCCCGTTGACGAACGTGGACCACTGGTTCCAGTTGTGTGCGTCCTTGATGGCCTTCGCCGTCCTGGCGTTGTAGAGCGGGTCCTTGAGCTTTCCCGCAACCCTGAGCGTGTCCGGTGGGGAGAACTGACCTGGGTGCTTCAGGGAGCGTATCTGGAAGAGACCGATGGACGGCCCCCACTTGTGGTCGACCAGATCCTGGTCTCCGAGGATTCCTGGGTCGCCTTTGGACTCTGCCATGGCGACGGCCGCCGCGATTTTGATGTTGTTGCCGGTGAACCCTGCCTGTGCGGCGAGGGCGCGCAGCTCGGTCAGGCTCATTCTCATTTTCCGACACCCCTCTAACTTGATGATCAGAAGCCATGCCCACATGGCGCAGCACGGTGCCGGATCGAGGGCCGGGAACTGGCCGGAATTCCTCGACCCGGGAGGAGATATTGCCGAAATATGATAACTATGCCTGCGCGTAGGGTAGGGATGAAATCCCGCTGCGAGCTTCCTCTAATTGGCACGTATACACAGAGGAGATCACGAATCCTCTTGGCCGCGCCTCCGTGATGCGAGGCGGCTTTGCGAGGCGTGAAAGATCACTTATTCCCAGGATATGACAATGCCGGGGATCGGGCAAACAGAGCACTAAGCGAGGGTGCCTCGCGTGGCAAGTTTCGCGAGCTTCTTGTAGCAGGTCAGGGCGGCGGCCAGGTCGAGGAAGGCGAGGAAGTGCGAGCGCTTTCGTTCGTATCGGACGCTGAGGCGGCGGTAGCCGAAGAGCCTTGCTGTATGCCGCACGAACATCACGTCACGTGAGACACCCTCTGAGCCCCGCTAAGCCTTGACTGGTGCGGCCGACCTGGCGGCCTGCTCGATCTTCGCGCAGTAGGCTGCACGGGCTTCCTCGTCGATCTGCTGTTCGTGTTCGGGGCGCACCCCGGTCCGGCCGTCGAGGCCCTCGCGCAGGATGTCGGCGTGCCCGGCGTGCCGGTTGGTCTCGCCGAGGACATGGACCATGATGGCGAACAGGTTCGTGTTGGGAGAAGGCTCCGGCCACCACGGCACGTGGCCGGGGGCGTCGAGGGGAAGCTCGTCGATCGTCGCGTCCGAGTGTTCCCACGTGCGCCGGCAGAACGCGATGATCTGATCGCGGGTCTCGTCCTCGGCCGCCCATAGATCGTTGCCGTTGTAGTCCTGCCATCGGGGCAGCGGTTCCGGGGAAGGGCGGTCGAAGACCTCGCCGAAGTACCTGGCCTCGACGGTGGCCACGTGTTTGACCAGGCCGAGGAGGTTGGTCCCGGTCGCCGTCAAAGGCCGACGGGCGTCGTATTCGGACAAGCCGTCGAGTTTCCAGAGCAGCGCCTTGCGGTCCCGCCGCAGTCGCCCGTGCAGGTTGTTTTTCGCGAATTCATCGATCATGCGGCATGAGCCTGCCATGGGCTGCTCGTGGTCTCAAGATCCCATACATGGTCCGCAACGACTGGCAGAGCCGAGGCCCGGCCATCGCCGCCGCCTGACCTGCTACAAGAAGCTCGCGAAACTTGCCACGTGCGACAACCTCTAAGTGGTCGGTGCCGTAAATCCTTCGGGGGTTGTTCACGCTGCCGGTGCGGCAGAGGATTCTTCGTGGTGATCGGCGGTGTACCGGTCGAGCCTGGCCAGCGGTCTTCTCGTCCGCGCTGATCACGTACTCGTCATCGCCGTGCTGTTCGCCCTGCCAGGTGCGGGCGTACAGGTCCAGCACCCAGGCGGCCTTCAGCCGGAAGTCGGGGCTGGTGATGAAGATCCAGGAGCGGTGCTGCCAGGGCTTGAGCGCATCCTGGGCCAGCCGGCGACGCACGGTCGACGCCGACATGATGAACGGGGGCGATGCCCCGCCGGGCGGCCTCGCGGGCCAGTTCCGGGCACGACCAGGGCGGGAGCGTACCTCTCGGTCTCGACAGGCAGCCGGCAGGCCGGCGGCGCCTTCACCTCGGCGGCCTGCAGCGGTGCGAACGAGGCGGGACGGCCGCAGCGTTGACGGTCTCTGAGCCCAGGCAGGCCCGCCTGGGCGAGCCGGCCACGCCAGCGGCGCACGGTGTCCAAATGCAGCGCCGTCTCCCGGGCGATGCATGCGTCGGAGCGTCCACGCACGGCGTGCAGCACCACCTGTGCACGCACCCGCAACCGGTGCTCGTTCTTGTGACCGTAGGCCATCTTCTTCAACCGCACGCGTTCGGCGGCACTCGGGACTATCGGACGGCGGGTGCGGACGGGCATGGCGGGCGAACCGATCGCCTGAAGTGGATCACTGGTACCCGTGGCAGGCCTGCCCCCGCCCGTCACCTCCCCAGCCCCAGCCCCAGCCCCAGCCCCCGCAATGACCGGTATAAGAGGCCACTTGGACAGGGAAAACGCAACTTCGACATGGCCCGCGGAGGCAGCTACCTTCACCTGGTCTTCGGCGATCGCCCACGGTCGCACAGGAGTTCGTTCAGGCTGAGCCGCCCGCGACGGGATGAGTTGGTCATGCCCCACGAACCCTCACCCCCATACGAATGCCACCGAACCGGGCCCACGCCAGGGAGCCCCAACCAGGAAGAGACGCATGCCCCATCTTGCTCTGTACACATTCGGCGTCCTGAAGTCACCTCTCGCTGATCCCGCACCCCTCACGCGCGAGTTCTACGACATTGGTGCGGCCGTCTACCGGAAGATCGGTCAGCACCCCGGATACCTCGCGCATGCTGAAGCAGCGGACGGTGACCGGGGCATGCTCTTCGAGGCGGACTGGGGTGCATGGGGAGAGTTCGCCGTACCGACCTGGTACGGCAAGGGCCATACGGTGGAAACCACCGCCCTGGCCGCGACACTCTCACTCTGGACCGGCCTGCGCCCCGCCTTCGACGCCGTCTACAACGGTCTACACCGTGAGGCGCTGAACAGGCGTTACGACTGGTTCGAGAGGACAGGACACCCGAACTACGTGTGCTGGTGGGTCTCCGACGGCGTGACACCCATCTGGCAGGACGGCGTTACCAGGCTGGAACACCTCCACAACCACGGCTCCTCCGCGCCGCACGCCTTCACCTTCCACAACTCATTCGCCCCGGACGGAACTCCGACCAGGATCAAAGCATCGGGCCGAAGGACCGTCCGCTCTCACCCCGACGGGGACCTCGGCCAGACGAGATCAGACCATCGAGGTACGCCCAAGTACCGCTGTGGATCGACATGTTGGGGGCAGGCGGAAGCCTAGCGTCGGCTGTATGACTACCGGACGTCGCAGAGCCGCTTGCAGCTGCCTCGCCGACGGCCGGGAGCCGGGAGCCGGGAACCGGGAACCGATGGTGTCGGTGTCCTACCCGGCGCGCGGGACGTGCGGTTCCCCAGCTGCATACATGACCGTTGTGGAGGCTCAGCTCCTGTTGGAGGCCAGAGGGCTGGGCAGCGTGGTGCCCGCCGCAACGGTCGCAGGGGCACGTACTCATGCTCAGTACGGCGTACTCCCGGCGTCGGGGCGTTTCCCGTTGGTGCTGCTCTCTCCGGGATTCTCGATGCCGCGCACCACACTCACGTCGATCGCCGACGATCTGGCGAGTCGCGGCTACGTCGTTGCCTCCGTGGACCACGCGTACGAATCCGTCGGCACGGCCTTTCCCCGAGACCGACGACTGGTGCGAGGTATGCAGCCGCCGCATGTCCTCCTCACCGGCCTCCTCCCCCGCCCCGGTACACCACGCGGCGCACCCCGCCGCAGAGTTCTGCCCCGATTGCGGCGCGCCCCGCGAGAGCCTCGCCCAGTTCTGCGAGGAGTGCCGCTACGACTTCGTCACCCACACCAGCACCGTCTTCGTCCCCAGTCACCGCCGACGCAGTCCTTCTCCTCCGCGGGAGTTGCCGCCGCCCCGCCGACCTGGACCGCCACCGTCCGCGCCGACCGTGACCATTTCACCGCGACGACGGCCCGCGGCGGCCCCGAGGGTCAGGGGGGCCTGGTTCCCCGGCGACTCCCTCGAGATGGAGTCGCGCCCCTGCCGACGGTCACGCCAGGGGATCGGTATCGTCCGCCCCGATGCCCTGATCCGCGGCTGAGCGGACGGCACGGAGGAGGAGCGCCATGGCCGATCGCCGGCAGGGAACCCCGTCGGACGACGGATCTGCGTCGCGGGCACCGGAGGCCCGTCGGACGAACACGCACGACACGGTGCGCCTCGCGGTGGTCATCGGTGCTCTCGGCGTGGTCTTCGGCGACATCGGCACCAGCCCGATCTACACCCTCCAGACGGTGTTCAACCCCGACGACCCGCACCCCGTCCCGGTCAGCACGGACAACGTGTACGGGGTGGTGTCCCTGGTGTTCTGGTCGGTGATGATCATCGTCACGGTCACCTACGTGCTGCTGGCGATGCGCGCCGACAACGACGGCGAGGGCGGCATCATGGCGCTGATCACCCTGCTGCGGCGGTGGAGTTCACAGCGTGGGCGTCGGGCAGCGGTCGTACTGGCCGGGCTCGGCATCTTCGGTGCGTCGCTGTTCTTCGGTGACAGCATGATCACCCCGGCGATCTCGGTGCTGTCCGCGGTGGAAGGACTCAAGGTCGTCGAGCCGTCGCTGGACAGCGCGGTCGTGCCGATCACCGCGGTGATCATCGTGTTGCTGTTCCTGGTGCAGCGCCGGGGAACCGCGGCGGTGGGCCGGGTGTTCGGGCCGGTCATGATCGTCTGGTTCACGGCCATCGGCGCGTGCGGCGTCGTCGGCATCGCCGACCACCCGGACATCCTCAAGGCGCTGTCACCGACGTACGCGCTGGGCTTCCTGTTCGGCCACTGGGGCACCGCCTTCTTCGCCCTGGCCGCGATCGTGCTCGCGGTCACCGGCGCCGAGGCGCTCTACGCCGACATGGGGCACTTCGGACGCCGGGCGATCACCCGAGGCTGGCTGTTCCTCGTCCTGCCCGCCTGCGTACTGAGCTACCTCGGCCAGGGCGCGCTGATCCTGGACGATCCGGACAACATCAGCAGCCCCTTCTTCCTGCTCGTGCCCGACTGGGGGCGCTGGCCGATGGTCATCCTTGCGACGGCGGCGACCGTGATCGCCTCCCAGGCGGTGATCACCGGCGCGTACTCGGTCGCCTCCCAGGCGGCTCAGCTCGGCTATCTGCCGAGACTGCGCATCGCGCACACCTCCGAGTCCACCATCGGTCAGATCTACGTCCCCTGGATCAACTGGCTGTTGATGGTCTCGGTGCTCACCCTGGTCTTCGCCTTCCGTACCTCCGCCGCGCTGGCCTTCGCGTTCGGTATGGCGGTCACCGGCACCATCACGATCACCACCCTGCTGTTCTTCTACGTCGCCCGTGCCAAGTGGGGTACGCCCCGGTGGCTGCTCGCCATCGGAGCGGGTGTGCTGCTCTTCGTGGACCTGCTGTTCGTGGCGGCCAACCTGACCAAGCTCGTCCACGGCGCGTGGCTGCCGCTGCTGATCGGTCTCACCGCGTTCACGGTCATGACGACCTGGCAGCGCGGCCGTGAGCTCGTCACGGCGGAACGAGCGCGCCAGGAGGGCCCGCTGACCGAGTTCATCGACCACCTCCGCACCGGGCAGGAGCCGACGCTGCGGGCGCCCGGCACGGCCGTCTTCCTCAACCGGGACAAGGAGACCGCGCCCCTGGCCATGCGGGCCAACGTCGAGCACAACCACGTGCGGCACGACCAGGTCGTGATCCTGTCCATCGGGACCGAGCCCGTACCCCGCGTCCCGGCCGACCAGCGGATCGTCGTCGACGACCTCGGGTACGCCGACGACGGGATCATCCACGTCACCGCCCGGTTCGGCTACATGGAGGCACCGGACGTGCCCGGCGCACTGGCCATGCTCGACCCGGCCGAAACCGAAGGACCTCTGCAACTCGACCAGGCGTCCTACTTCCTGTCGAAGATCGAGCTCCGTCGCGGGAAAGCCCCGACGATGGCGCCCTGGCGCAAGCGACTGTTCATCGCCACCTCCTACATCACGGCCGACGCCGCCGAGCACTTCGGCCTGCCCCGCGACCGCACGGTCATCATGGGCTCGCACATCGAGGTGTAGGCGCACCGGACACTCGGGAACGGGTACGAGCCGGACGACGCCCGCACCTCATAGGAGCCGCGGGTCGGCAGCGGGCCCGTTCGGCGTGCGTGGACGGTCAGTTGCAGCAGGCACAGCCGGGGCCGCACCCGCACGCGTCGCCGACCGCGGAGTCGGCGGTCGGCGCCACAGCGGCCGCGGGCGCGCAGCACCCCTTGCCCTGCCAGGCGTCGCGGCCTTCCTTCACGGCGATGGCGGCGATGACGAGGGCGGCGACGGGGTCGGCCCAGGACCAGCCGAGGGTGGCGTTGAGGACCAGGCCGACGAGCAGCACGGCGGAGAGGTACGTGCACAGCAGGGTCTGCTTGGAGTCGGCCACCGCGCTGGCGGAGCCGAGTTCGCGGCCCGCGCGGCGCTGGGCGGCGGACAGGAACGGCATGACCGCGAGGGAAACGGCGGCAAGCACGATACCGGGGAGGGAACCTTCGGCCTCGCCGGTGCCGGTGCCGGCCAGGGCGCGTACGGCGTCGACCGTCACGTAAGCGGCGAGCGCGAAGAACGACAGCGCGATGATCCGCAGAGTGGTCTTCTCGCGGGCTTCGCGTACGGCGTGCTCGCGGGCGGAGAACTGCCAGGCGACCGCGGCTGCCGAGGTGACCTCGATGACGGAGTCCAGGCCGAAGCCGATCAGCGCGGTGGAGGAGGCGAGGGTGCCGGCGGTGAGGGCGACTGTCGCCTCGATCGCGTTGTAGGTGATGGTCGCGGTGACCAGCAGGCGTATTCGGCGGGCGAGCGCGTCACGGCGGGCCGGAGAGGGACCGAGGGATATCGCGGTCATCAGCAGCAGCCCTTTTCGTCGGCTTCGACGCAGGTGCGGTCGGTCTCGACGGCCACCACGGCGGTGCGCAGGGCATCGAGCGCGTGGCCGAGGCGTTCGTCGGCGAGCTCATAGCGGGTACGGCGGCCATCGGGCACGGTGACGACCAAGCCGCAGTCCCGCAGGCAGGCGAGGTGGTTGGACAGCCGGGTGCGCGAGACACCGAGCGCGTCCGCGAGGTCGGCCGGATAGGCCGGGGCTTCACGCAGGGCGAGCAGGACCCGGCAGCGGATCGGGTCGGCGAGCGCACGACCGAACCGGGCCAGGACGTCGACATCGTAGGCAACAGTCAGCACACCCACGAGAGTACATGGATTCATGAATTCAGAACATCGTGTACTACAGCACGGGTGGCGCAGTTCGGGCCTGTGGTCGAAGGTGTTCTGGTCCATGAGCCTCCTGGTCGACTGGGACGCGGGAGGCCTGACGCTCCTCCGCGCCCTGCTCTGGTCCCTCTTGTCGGCCACGGTGTTCATCGTCCTGCTGCCGCCACGGGTGAGCGCGGGCCCCGGCTGGCTTGCTGTACGCACCCCTTGGCGCCGGCTCGTCGTCCGCACCGACGCGCTGACGACCGTACGGCAGTACGACGGTGTCTCGTCCCACCTGGTCCTGCGGGACGCCTTCGGCAACCTGCTGGAACTCGACCCCCGGATCCTCGCGGCCAACCCCTTGCTCTGGCACGAGCTCGACACGGGCGCCCACCGCTCCCTGGAGCGCGGCACGCTGCGCCTGGGAACGGATGTCATGACGCGACTGGGGCATCACATCGACGACGAGACGGTCCAAGGGGTGCTTCGGGCCTCGGGACTTGCCTGAGCAGCAGCACGCCCACGCTCATCCATCACCCGTCCGCCCCTGTCCGCCACCCATCCACCTCGCTGAGATGACAGAAATAAGTGTCATCTCAGCGATAGATGCTAGATTGCTGATGTGCCACAGGACGCCCAGCTGATCTTCGCCGACCACGTCGGCCGCTTCTACGCCCGGAACTACGGTTTCCCGCCCATGGCCGGACGCCTGCTCGGTTATCTGCTCGTCTGCGATCCGGCCCAGCAGACGATCGACGAACTGAGCGACGCGCTGCTGGCGAGCCGAAGCGCGGTCACGGGTGCGGTGAAACTGCTGGAGAGCTACGACCTGGCAAGACGCACCAGGTCGGCCGGCGAACGGATGGACCGGGTGAGCTTGAACTCGACCGGTCGGCAGCCGCAGAACTTCGACGCGACCCTCCACCTGGAGCACGCGGCGCTGTTCCGGGAGGGCCTGGACCTGCTGACCGACGCAGCGCCGACGCGCCGGGCTCCGCTCGAAGAGATGGTCGCGCTGGCGGAGTTCCTCGCCGAGCGCCTGCCCGCACTGCGGGACGAGTGGCATGCACACCGCGAGGAACTGCGCGCCTCCGGAAAGCTTCCCCCCTCCGACCCAAAGCCCCTCGTAGCCCCCCCATATCCCCGCATAGCCCCTGATAGCCCCTGATAGCCTCGACGGCCACGGAGAGTTCCATGACGACCGAGCCCAACCTGTCCTACCGGTCCGATGTGGCCGCTCTGCGCGAGCGCATCGGTCGTGGAGACGCCGACGCCGCCGACGAGTTGATCGAACTGGCCGCAGAACAGGGCGACATGGGGGAACTCCGACGCCTCTCGGAGAGCGGCAACTCCACCGCGACCGACCAGCTCATCGAACTCGCCGCCGAACAGGACGACCTCACCGAACTGCGCCGTCTGGCAGACCAGGGCAACTCCACCGCCGCCGAGGTCCTCGCCGAACTCGTCGAGGAATGACCCGAATCACGCCATGTCGCGAGGCGCGGGCGGACGTCGCACGACTGCCGTTGCCGGGACGGCTCAACCTGCTGAACATGCCGAGGAGCAGCCCGCCCAGCAATGCGCCGGTGATCAGCCTGCGACCATGGTCACCGCGACGACAGCTTCGCTGCCCTCGGTGCCAACCTCCGCCTCCCCTGCAGCGGGCGAAGGCCAGGTGCCCAGCAGGCTGCCTGCCAGCAGGTTGACCGCGACCGGCCGGCGTGCGGCCACCTCGACGGCCGAGACCACGGCCAACCGGGCGGGCAGCGCGACCAGGACACCGATGGCTGCTCCCCCACCGCCTTGACCTTCGAGCCAGGTGGAAGGTTTACCGTCGAGGGCATGAGAGCGATGCGGATCTCCCCGCTAGCCGAATCGCTGACGGCATACGACTGACCTTGCCCGCCGACCGAGCCGGAGCGGCAGCCGAACTTGCCGCCGCCGAGCAGCAGTGCTGCCCGTTCTTCGACTTTCGCCTCCACCTCGACGGCCGTCGCGTCCACCTCGTGGTGCGTTCCCCCGCCGACGGCACGGACATACTCGCCGACCTGTTCGGCACAGCCCCTGATCCCGCCCGCTCCACCCTCAAAGCCGCCCTGCCACAAAGAAAGACCCCTGACGTGCTCGTCGCCCGCTCCATCGCCCTGTTCGTCGTCGCAGCCCTGTTCGAGATCGGAGGAGCCTGGCTGGTCTGGCAGGGCATCCGCGAACACAAGGGATGGATCTGGATCGGCGCCGGCGTGATCGCCCTCGGCCTTTACGGAGTCGTGGCCACCTTCCAGAGCGACGACAACTTCGGGCGCATCCTGGCCGCGTACGGCGGGATCTTCGTCGCAGGGTCGATCGCCTGGGGCATGATCGCCGATGGATACCGACCCGACCGCTTCGACACCATCGGCGCCCTGATCTGCCTCGCCGGAATGGCAGTGATCATGTACGCCCCGCGCGGCAACTGACCCCCTGGGTCTGACAGCCGGGCATCCAACACCGCGAATATCTGGACCGCTCAGGTCAGGTCAGGTCAGGTCAGGTCACCCAAGGGGACCTCCCGCTCAGGTGTCCGGCCTTCAGCGCAGAGCGGACGACCGGGTCGTCCGTCGTCGCAGTTCACGGCCGATACCGATGCCGGTGCCCACCCGGCGGCTTGCACGAACCCGCCGTCGTTTCACGACACTCCCGCCGGCCGATCCAGCGTCCGCCGGAAAATACCTGGTCACGACGGTCATAGCCCGTCGAACAGGCGTACAGTGAAAGCACCGGAGGTACTTCGCACACCGGCTTTCACGCGGGTGTCATTTCCGGCGACCACGAAAAACCGGGCTGTCGACGGGCGGCCCGGGGGCAGGTCCCCATCATGACCACGACCCTCGACCGGACCGCGCCCCGCGACCTCGCCGCAGAGCTTCCGGCACGCTTGTCCCTCACCCCGAAGACCACGCTCGCCGGCCAGCTGGACGGGGCCTGGTGGCCCTACTCCCGCGACCTCGAAGCCGAACTCCCGCCGCTCGCCGCCGCCCTGGAGGAACTCTGGGGCCGCATCACGCGCGTCACCGTGAACCCCACCCGCTGGCCCGTCGTCCCGCACACGGTTGCCGTGGACGGGCGCATGCTGCACGTGGGCTGGTTCACAGAACAGGACCCCGACAAGCTCATCCTGCTCTCCTACACCGTCGGGCGCTGGGACCTCCTCGTCATCCCGCCCGAGACCGCACCCGCAGCCGCTGCCCGACTGATGGCTGCCGCAGCGATCCCGGGCAGCGTCCTCACCGCGGGCGTCCTGCTGACCGACGAAGCCGTCATGGGGCGCAGCATCAGTGACACCGTGCGCCGGGAAGCCACTTGGGAGAGCGAAGGCGGGGCCTGCATGTCCCCCTTCGGGAACCCGATGAGGCGAAGCGCCCTCCCGCCGCCAAGAAACGGTTGGAGGTGAGCTCCATGGAGACCCTCGTCATCATCGCAGTGATCGTCCTCGCTACCGGCATCGGGATGCGCCTGATCCACCTGCTCAATGCCCAGCACGACGCACGGATCGCGGCCCACCACTTCAGCGACCCCCTGCCGAGACCTCCCGGCCTGCCGGACGACACCAGTCGTCGCACCCACCGCACCGGATGACCGGTGAGGAACGGACCCTCCTCCGACCGGGGGCAGCAGGCGGGGCGCCACGGCGCCCCACCCCGCCGGCTTCTCGCCCACCCCGAAGGGAACACGCCCACGTGAAGTACATCGAGACCCAGACACTGGCCTCGCTCGGGCACGCCGAGGTACGGATCATCGCGCACACGCCCCAAGCCGCCCGAGCGGTCGCGGAGGCGCTTCGCCACTGCTTCGCCGGAACGGAACAGCGCAGCTATCCCGGCCTGGACGGCGCCACCCGCCTCCACCTCACCGTGGACACTGCAACACCCGCCGGCCCGGCCCGCTCCTGGCTGGCCGCCAGCCGGAGCTCCGTCGGCACCGGCGCCCACGCCGACGAGACCTGAGAGCCCCCACGGGCCCCGGGACCCGGGGCCGGGACCCACCCCCCGCTCACGGGAGGAACGCAGTCAGCGCCACACTTCCCCTCTCTACCGTTCGAGGAACTCAAGAGCCGTCTCCACGAACTGCCGGTGGAACTGGAAGATGCCGCCGTGCCCGGCGTCGGGGTAGATCACCAACTCGGCGTTCGGCAGTCGCCGCGCGAGGTCGGCCGAGTTCTTCGACGGGACCATCCTGTCGTTGTCGCCGTTCGCGACGAGCACGGGCTGGTGGACGACGGAGAGATCCTGGGGCTTTTCCAGGCCCCAGCGGTGAATGGCCTTGAGCTGGTTGTTGTACGCGATCGGGGACATCGTTTTGTCCCGGTCGACCGTGCGCTCCTTCAGGCGGGCCAGGAACTCCTTGCCGGCCCGGCGCCCGCCCGCGGTGCGGGTGAAGAAGAGGAACTGCTTCGGATCCTGAAAGGTGAGCAGGGCTCGGGCGGTGTCGAGATGGGACAACACCGTCACGTTCTTGATGCCCTCGCCCCCTGCGGGACCGGTGCCGCTGAGGATCAGCCTGCGGACGAGCTGCGGATCGGTCTGCACGATCACCTGCGCGATCATGCCGCCCATCGAGAAGCCGTGGATGTCGACGTGCTCCAGCCCGAGCGCCCGGATGAAGGTGACGGCGTCCTTGGCCATCTCCTGGATGGTGCGCGGGGTCGAACCGGTGGAAGTGCCGACGCCCCTGTTGTCGAACGTGATGACCCGGCGCTTTGCGGCTATGCCGTCGACGACCCGGGGGTCCCAGTTGTCGAGGACTCCGTAGAGGTGGTTGAGAAAGACCACCGGGACGCCGGAGCGGGGACCCAGCTCGCGATAGGCGAACGTCACTCCGCCGGCGGTGATGGTGCGGGTCGGCGCGTTCTTGTACGACGTCACCACGTCGCCTCGTACTTCCTGTGAGTCACTCACGGTCATGCCCTTCGGCCTGGGGTTTCTGCGATGACGCCGCCCTCCTCCTCGGGTGGCGAGCGAATTGAAGTATGACCGTAATTCCATTGAGCCACAAGGGGCGCCGACCGCTACGGCAGACCGGCCGCGCGGCGCCCCGAACCGGTTGGCGCCGGGCCACTTGCCAACCACAGACTCCGCATGCATAGAATTATGAACATAATTTAATTAACCAGGGAGGCAAGTGATGGCGACAACTCGGCCGGTGGCACTCGTGACGGGTGCATCCTCCGGTATCGGAAAGGCGGCCGCGCTCGCGCTCGCCGCAGCAGGGTTCGAGACGGTGGGCACGAGCCGGAGGTCGTCGGTGATCACCCGTCGCGACGGCGTGACCTTTCTCGCCCTCGACGTGACCGACGACGAATCGGTCACCGCTGCGGTCGCGGAGGTGATCGATCGGTTCGGGCGGATCGACGTCCTGGTCAACAACGCCGGCATCGGGTCCTCGGGCGCCGACGAGGAGAACTCCGTCGCGCAGGCCCAGCGCGTCTTCGACATCAACGTCTTCGGTGTGATGCGCATGACGAAGGCCGTCCTGCCGCACATGCGCGCCCAGGGAAGCGGGCGGATCATCAACATCTCGTCCATCCTCGGGTTCATCCCCCAGCCCTACATGGCCTCCTACGCGGCCTCCAAGCACGCCATCGAGGGGTACACCGAGTCCCTGGACCACGAGATCCGCGAACACGGGGTCCGAGCCCTTCTCGTCCAGCCGGCCGGCACCAACACCTCGTTCGAGTCGAACGCCGTCGCGCCCGACATGCCCATGCAGATCTACGCGGAGCAGCGGCGCATCGCCGACCAGCTGGCGGCGGCGTTCAACGATGACGGCGACGACCCCGCCACCGTCGCGAAGGCGATCGTCGCGGCCGCCACCGACGCCAAGCCGAAACTGCGGTACGGCGCCAGCCGGAACGCCCGGCGCGTCAGCACGGCGCGCCGCATGATTCCCGCCGGGGCTTTCGACGGACAGATCCGCAAGATCAACAGGCTCGCCGGCTGAGAGCTCTCGCCGTCTGAGAGCTGCAGACAACGCCTCACGGCACCCGTGAAATCTCGCGCACGCCCGTCGAACAGGAGAAGGACTTCATGAGCACGTATCTGGCAGACAAGGCCGAGAACCTCACCGTCGAGGGCCCTTCCGCGACGTTCACCTACCGGCGGTTCGGGCCGCGGGACGGTGTCCCGCTGGTCCTGCTGAACCGCTTCCGCGGCACCATCGACTGGTGGGACCCGGAGTTTCTGGACCACCTGGCCGCCGGCCACGACGTGATCGTGTTCGACAACGTCGGCGTCGGCTACACCGACGGCGAGCCGCGCGACTCCCTCGAGGGATTCGCCCAGGGCGCCGTCGAGTTCATCGACGCGCTCGGCCTCGCGCAGGCCGACCTCCTCGGCTGGTCCCTGGGCGGGATCGTCGCCCAGCGGGTGGCCGTGCGCCGCCCCGAGCTGGTGCGCAAGCTCGTCGTGGCGGGCAGCGGACCGGCCGGCTGGGTACCCGACGCACCGCCCTTCAGCGAGAAGGTCCTGGGCATCATGGCCAAGCCGGATGCCGACCTGGAGGACATGCTCTACCTCTTCTACCCCGAGACGGAGACCGCCCGCGCCGCCGGCCGCGAGCACTTCGACCACGTCTCCACCCGGCTCGCCGCCGGTGGCCCCGCGGTCTCCGAGACGGCCGCCCAGGGCATGCTCACCGCCGCCGCCACCCTCCTGGCGGCGCCCTTCGACGAGGTGGTGGCGGAACTCGAGGCCATCCAGCAGCCCGTCCTCTACGCCAACGGCCTGCACGACGTGATGATCCCTGCCCACAACTCCTATGTCGCGGTCCAGCACCTCGCCGACGCCACCCTTGTCCTCTACACCGGTGCCGGCCACGCCTTCCTCTTCCAGTACGCCAAGGCCTTCACCAAGCAGGTAACCGACTTCCTCGCCGCCTGACCACACCCGTCGACCCGTCGTCCAGCCCCTATCGCTGAACGTCACCACCACGCGCCCCGGCCAACAGGGGTGTCCCGACGACGTGACCTCGTGGAGGTCCACATGCTCAACCTCGCTGTCCTCCTGGAGGACACCGCACGCACCCGCCCCGACCACACGGCGCTGATCCAGGGAGAGGAGAGGTGGAGCTACGCCGAGTTCAACGCGGAGGCAGACCGGGTGGCGGCCGCCCTGTTGGCCCGTGGCATCGGGAGCGGCGACCAGGTTGCGCTCAGCTGCCCCAATCTGGCGTACTTCCCGATCGTCTACTACGGGATCCTCAAGGCAGGCGCCGCCGTCATCCCGCTCAGCACTCTGCTGACGGAACGGGAGGTGGCCTATCATCTGCGCGACTCACAGGCGCGGGCGTATTTCTGTTTCGAAGGCAGCGACGACCTGCCGATGGGCGAGCGGGGACGGGCCGCCTTCGAGGCCGCAGCGGGCTGTGAACTCTTCGTCCTGCTCACCGAGGACGCGCAGGCGGCGAGCGGCCGAACGGCCGGGGAGACACTGGCCCGGTTCACCGCGGAGCAACGTGCGGAGGTGGGCTCACATCCGACGGCGGAGACGGACACTGCGGTGGTGGTGTACACCAGCGGGACCACCGGACAGCCCAAGGGCGCCGAGCTGACGCACAGCAACCTGGTGCATATCGCCCTGCAGTGCAACCGGCTCCTCGGCAGCCGGCCGAACGACGTCCACCTGGTGACGCTGCCGCTGTTCCACACCTTCGGCCAGTGCGTACTGATGAACGCAGGCATCGCCGCGGGCGCGGCACTGGTCCTCCAGGCACGGTTCACCCCGTCGGACGCCTTGGCTCTGATGGAGAGTGAGGACGTCACCGTCTTCGCCGGCGTGCCCACCATGTACTGGGCCCTCCTCAACTACCCGGATGCGGACCGGTACGACCTCACGAAGATCGCGGCCAACCTGCGGGTTGCGGTGGCGGGCGGGTCGTCACTGCCCGTCGAGGTCCTCACCGAGTTCGAGAAACGGTTCGGCGTCCCGATCCTGGAGGGTTTCGGCATGTCGGAGACGAGCGGGGTGGCCACCTTCAACCACCGGGACCGGCCCCGCAAGCCGGGCTCGGTCGGCGTGCCGCTCTGGGGTGTCCAGGTCCGAGTGGTGCGTGAGGACGGCGCCGAGGCCGCCGTCGACGAAGCCGGCGAGATCTGGCTGCGCGGCCACAACGTCATGAAGGGCTACCTCGGCCGCCCCGAAGCGACCGCCGAGGCAGTGGATGCACAGGGCTGGCTGCGCAGCGGCGACATCGCCACCAGGGACGCCGAGGGCTACCTCTACATCGTCGACCGCAAGAAGGACATGATCATCCGCGGCGGCTACAACGTCTATCCGCGGGAGCTGGAGGAAGTCCTGCTCACCCACCCCGCGGTCAGCCTCTCCGCCGTGGTCGGCGTCCCGCACCCGAGCCATGGCGAGGAGGTCAAGGCGTTCGTCATCCTCAAGCCGGGCGCCGAGCTGACAGAGGACGATCTCATCGCCTGGTGCCGCACCACCATGGCCGCCAACAAGTACCCACGCATCGTCCAGTTCGTGGACACCCTGCCCATGAACGCCACCGGCAAGATCCTCAAGCGTGAGCTGACCTGACCTTCGGGACCACCAGGGAAGGGCGTCTAGAGCAGTCGGCCCGGTCCCCGTCCGCTGGGACGACGGCTCTCTACCAGCCGCTGCCATGAGTTCAGGAGCGGGCGCTCACACCACCCTCGCGAAGTCGAGGAATCGGGCGGAGTAGTCGGCGTCGCCGGAGATCCGCGCTGGCCCTCCTCATCTACACCAGCGGTACGACGGGGGTGCCCAAGGGGGTGATGCTCGACCACGCCAACATCGACGCCATGGTGGAGATGGGACGCGTGGCCCTCCAGGTGGGGCCCAGTGACCGCTGCCTGCTGATCCTGCCGCTCTTCCATGTCAACGGCATCGTGGTCAGCGTCCTGACGCCGCTTCTCGCCGGCGCCGACGTCGTCATGGCGGGCCGCCGGTTCGATCCCCGCAGCTTCTTCGATCTCGTCGAGCGGGAGCGCCCCACGTTCTTCAGCGCGGTGCCGACGATCTACGGCATGCTCGCGGCACTCCCGGACGACGTCCGGCCCGACACGTCGTCGCTGAGGTTCGCGGTCTGTGGCGCCGCACCCGCCTCGGCCGAGTTGTTGACCCGGTTCGAGGCCCGGTACGGGTTTCCCCTCGTGGAGGGATACGGGCTCTCCGAAGGAACCTGCGGCTCGACCATCAACCCCGTCTCAGGGCCGCGGCGCGCCGGAACGGTGGGCCTTCCTTTCCCCGGCCAGGAGATCCGGATCGTCGACGCCGACGGCACCGGGACGGCTCCCGGCACGGACGGCGAGGTCGTCGTGCGCGGCCCCAACGTCATGCGGGGCTACCTCGGCTGCCCGGAGGAGACGGCCAAGGTCATCGTCGACGGCTGGCTGCACACGGGCGACTTGGGCCATCTCGACGCCGAGGGCTATCTGACCCTCGTCGGACGCTCGAAGGACATGATCATCCGAGGCGGGGAGAACATCTACCCCAAGGAGATCGAGGACGTGCTCACCGGCGATCCGTCGGTACTCGAGGCCGCCGTGATCGGCGTCCCCGACGACAAGTGGGGAGAGGTGGTCGTCGCCTACGTCCAGCCTCGACCGGGTTCGATCGTCGATCGGGAGACGCTCGAAGCGCTCTGTGCGCGCAGCCTCACCGGCTACAAGCGCCCGACCTCGTTCGTCGTCGTGGAAGCCATCGCGAAGAACGCGGTCGGCAAGATCGACAAACCCGCGTTGCGGGCTGCCCACGCCTCGGTTTCCGCCGGGTCCTGATCGACGCCGTCACTCGGCGGGGGCGGCTGGAATCAGCTGTTCCGCCCAGATGACCTTCCCCTCGCGGTGGTGCCGCGTGCCCCAGCGTTCGGTGAGCTGGGCGACCAGGAGCAGACCTCGGCCGCCCTCGTCGAAGGCCCGTGCCCGGCGCAGGTGCGGGGCGGTGCCGCTGGCGTCGGAGACCTCGCAGGTCACGGTGGACTGAAGGATCATCCGCAGTTGGATGGGGCTCTTGCCGTAGCGGATGGCGTTCGTCACCAGTTCGCTCACCACGAGTTCCGTGGTGAAGGCCATCTCCTCCAGGCCCCACGCGGCAAGCAGATCGGAGGCGAAGGCGCGCGCCTCGGAGACGACGGCCGGATCGGAGGGGAGATCCAGTGTGGCGACGTGGTCGGCGTCCAGCGCCCGGGTGCGTGCCACGAGAAGAGCGATGTCATCGGTGGGGCGGCTGGGCAACAGCGCGTGGAGCAGCCCGTCGCAGGTCTCCTCCAGCGACGCCGGCGCCTGGGCAAGGACGTCGGACAGCACCGCGAGGGCGGCGTCCACCTCGCGCGCGCGGCTCTCGATGAGGCCATCGGTGTACAGCACCAGCAGGCTGCCCGGCGGCAGTTCGAACTGGGCGGTTTCGAAAGGCAGCCCTCCCAGGCCCAGTGGCGGGCCGATCGGCAGCTCCGGCAGGACGACCGTATGGGGCTCCGGGGCTTCACCAGGAGTCACCACGGCCGGCAGCACGTGTCCGGCGCTGGCCAGGGAGCACACCCGGGAGACGGGGTCGTAGACCGCGTACAGACATGTGGCGCTGATCTCGCCCGTGCCCCTTTGCTCGGTGCGCTGCAGTCGGATGACGACGTCGTCGAGGTGGGTCAGCAGTTCGTCGGGGGTGAGGTCGATGTCCGCCAGAGTGCGGACGGCCGTGCGCAGTCCGCCCATGGTGGCCGAGGCCTGGAGGCCCCGGCCGACCACGTCGCCCACGACGAGGGCGACACGGGCTCCGGAGAGCGGGATCACGTCGTACCAGTCACCGCCCACGCCCGCTCGGGATCCGCTGGGCAGGTAGCGGGAAGCCGTCTCGACGGCGGACTCCTCCGGCATGTGCTGCGGCAGCAGACTGCGCTGGAGGGTGAGGGCGATGGCCCGCTCCTGGGTGTAGCGACGGGCGTTGTCGATGTTCACCGCTGCTCTGGAGGCGATCTCCTGGGCGAGGAGCAGATCGTCGTCCTCGAAGGGATCCGCCGTGTGACGGCGGCAGAACTGGGCCAGCCCCAGCGGATTTCCACGTGCCCACAGCGGGACCAGGAGCACGGAGTGGATGCCGCCCGCGCCCGACGCGTCGCTGTCGTCCGCAGGCATGTCCAGCCATGTCGGAGCGTCGAAGGCTTTGATGCCGAGGCGGAGGGGTCGCCCGGTGGCCAGCGCGACGGCCGGTTCCGACCCTTCCGGATAGATGTGCCGCGGCCCTGGGACGTCGACCGGGTTCGTGCGGTCCGTGCGGTCGGTGAGGTCCATGCGGTCCATGCGGTCCATGCTGCCGTCCGAGACGGACTGCGCGATCCGCCGGACGACGGGCGGACCGTCGTCCGGGTACGTTCCTTCGTCGTGGAGGGCGACGTCGAGAAGGTCGACGGTGACGAGGTCCGCCAGGTGGTCGGTACCGACCTCTGCCAGTTCCTGGGCGGTGCGGGTGGTGTCCAGGGTGGTTCCGATCCGTGTGCCGGCCTCGTTGAGGGTGGTCAGCCGCCGCTGCAGCCAGCGGTCGCGTGCTCTCTGGTACGCCGCGACCGCCTGCTGCGAGGTGCGGTCGACGTACTCGAAGGCAATCGCGCTCAGTGCGAGCATCACTTCATTGATCAGCTCGGGGTCCTCGGTGAGACGTCCCGTCTCCTCATAGAACAGCTGGAGCAACCCGGCGTGGACGAGCCGATAGACGCGCAGGAGTTCGCTGATCTGCACCCCGTGCTCAGCGAGCCGAGCAGCGAAGTCGATGGCCGCGGGCGGTGTCCTGACCTCGGACAGTTCGCGCCCGCGCTCAAGGAACTCCAGAACGGCGTCGACGTGTTGGGACAGACCCGCCGGCGCCACAGCGGCGATGTCCTCGTGCTTCCACACCTCGGGGAACTCGCTTTGCAGGCGTTGCAGCACCACTTCGGTAAGCAGATCCGATCGAGGCCTGAGCTCTTGTGCGAGTTCACGGAGGAAGGCATGGGCATCGGTTCCCATAGACCAAAATGTACGGGCAAAGGAACATATGGGCATATCCCGGCCCCTGGCAGGTGGAACCCGAACGTCCCGATACCCAAGCCGTCGATGCTGCCCACGCGGCGCCGTCCGCCCGACGCCCCCTCATTGCCGTAGACAGACCTGTCTGTTAACTTACCGGCATGAGCACCGCGACCGAGCGACGCCCGGCCCGGGACCGCATCCTCGACACTGCCAGCAAGCTGTTCTACGCCCATGGCATCCACGCCGTGGGGGTGGACCGGCTCATCGCCGAGTCGGGGGTCGCCAAGGCCACGCTGTACAAGCACTTCCCCAGCAAGGACGACGTGGTCGCCGCCTATCTGCGACGGATGGACGACAGCTGGCGGCGCCAGCTGCGCTCAGCCGCCCTCGCGGCCGGGGACGACCCGCGCGAGCAGCTCTTCGGCCTCTTCGTCGCACTGGAACAAGCGGCGCGTGCGGGCACGCTGGGCTGTGCGTTCATCAACGCGGTGGCGGAATACGACCCGGGCAGCACCGCGCACGCCATCACCGTGGAGCACAAGGGCGCCGTGCGCGCCTGGGTGCGCGACCTGGCCGTCGCGGCGGGTGCCGCGGACCCGGACACGCTCGCATTCCAGCTCACCGTCCTCATCGACGGCACACTGGCGGCGACGCGCGTCGACCAGGCCGATACCGCCGCCGAGGCAGCCAAGCGGGCGGCGCGCGACCTGCTCGACGCGGCCTGCTCGCAGTCCGACTGAACCCCGCAGGGCCCGCACCGCCACTCGGCGGGTCGGAGCGGGACCGTATCGGGAGCAGTCCGAACAGACCTTTCTGTTCAGTAGACAGACCTTTCTGTACACAAGAAACCCGATCCCCCTGAAGGGACCTGATCCACATGTCCGAGCAGACTCTGCCCACCACCGCCCGCGCATGGCACCTGGACTCCCGCCCCGAGGGCCGGCCGACGGCCTCCGACTTCTCGCTGCGCGAGGTCGACCTCCCCACGCCCGGCCCGGGGCAGCTCCTGGTCGCCAACGAGTACCTCTCGGTCGACCCCTACATGCGGGGCCGGATGAGCGACAAGAAGTCCTACATCGAGCCGTACGAGGTGGGCGCGCCGCTGGACGGCCCCGCGGTCGGCCGTGTCCTGGTGTCCAACGCCGAGGGTTTCGCACCCGGCGACCACGTGGTGCACGTCCTGGGCTGGCGCGACCACGCGGTCCTCGACGCGGCGACGGCCCAGAAGGTGGACCCGAAACTGGCGCCGCTCACCGCCTACCTGGGCGTGCTCGGCGTCACCGGACTCACCGCGCACATCGGGCTCGAGCGCTTCGCGAAGATCAAGGAGGGCGACGTCGTCTTCGTCTCCGGGGCGGCGGGCGCGGTCGGCAGCCAGGTCGGCCAGATCGCCAAGCTGAAGGGTGCCGGACGGGTGATCGGCAGCGCGGGCTCGGACGAGAAGGTCAAGGTGCTGATCGAGGAGTACGGGTACGACGCGGCGTTCAACTACAGGAACGGGCCGGTGGCCGAGCAGCTGGCCCTGGCCGCACCGGACGGCATCGACGTCTTCTTCGACAACGTCGGGGGCGAGCACCTGGAGGCGGCGATCGGTGCGCTCAGGCTGCATGCGCGGATCGTCCTGTCGGGCATGGTCTCCCAGTACAACGACGAGAAGGTCGTGGGCCCGCGCAATCTGTGGAATCTGTCCGTGACACGTTCGGACATCCTGGCGTTCATGTTCAGTGAAGAGCTGGACCTCCAGCCGGACTTCGTGCGCGAGGTCGGCGGCTGGCTCGCCGAGGGCAAGCTCCACTACCGCGAAACCGTACGGGACGGCCTCGACAACACCCTGGACGCCTTCCTCGCGATGATGCGGGGCGAGAACGTCGGAAAGATGATCGTGAAGCTCTGACTCCGTCCCGGCGGACAGCGTGAAGGGCCTGCCGTGCGCACGGCAGGCCCTTCACGCGTCGATCACAGGCACCGCGCTTGCCATCAGCAACCCACAAGCTTTAGTCTTACGATCGTAATTTAATTGCTCGACACCCCCTCCCACCAGGAACCCCCCATGGATATCTCCACCAGTACCGCCCTTGTCACCGGAGCCAACCGGGGCTTCGGCCGGGCCCTCGCCGCCGAACTGCTCCGCCGCGGCGCCAACGTCTACGCCGGTGCCCGCAATCCCGACCAGGTCGACCTGCCCGGCGCCAAGCCGATCGCCCTCGACATCACCGACCCGGCCTCCGTCGCGGCCGCCGCCGCGGCCACCGGCGATGTGACCGTCCTGATCAACAACGCGGGCTCGGCCACCGGCGCCGACCTGCTCACGGCCGACCCGGACGACATCCGGCTGGAGATGGACACGCACTTCTTCGGCACCCTCTCGGTGGTCCGAAGCTTCGCGCCCCAGATCGCGGCCAACGGCGGTGGGACGATCCTCAACATCCTGTCCGGCCTGTCCTGGGTCAGCTTCCCGGAGATCGGCGCCTACTGCGCCGCCAAGTCCGCGGAGTGGTCGCTCACCAACGCCCTGCGCGTGCAGCTCGCCGGCGAGGGCATCCGAGTGGCCGGACTGCACGTCGGCTACATGGACACCGACATGGCCCGGGACGTCGACGCTGCCAAGTCCGACCCCACCGACATCGCCCGGATCGCCGTCGACGGCATCGCCTCGGGCGCCTACGAGATCCTCGCGGACAACGCCGCCCGCCAGGCCCAGGCCGCGCTGGCCGGAGGCGTCTCCATGCTTTATCCGCAGCTCCCCTGACCGCCATGCCCGCGAGTGTCGCGACGCCGATGCCGCGGGCCTTCTTCTCCGCACAGGGCGGCTACGGCACCGCCGCCCTCTTCGTCGACGGACTCAGGCCCGCCCTCTGGACCGGAGCCGGCGCGGTCACCCTCGCCGCAACCCTGGCGCTCCTGATGCCTCGCCGGCCAGGAAGGACCTCAATCGGGCCACCAGCGCCTCCGGTTGCTCCTCCGGGATGAAGTGGCCGCACTCCGGGATCTCGACGCCGGTGACGTCGTCGGCGTAGTCGCGCCAGATCTCCAGCGTCGGCATGCGGGCCGGGAGTCCCACAGAACCCCACACCGCCAGCACCGGCATGGTGAGGCGGCGGCCTTCGGCGGCGTCGATGTCGTCGAGCGCGATGTCCTGCTCCATGGCGCGGTAGTCGTCGAAGCTCGCGCGCATGGCGCCCGGACGGGAGAACGCGCGGACGTAGCCGTCGACGGCTTCGGCTGTCAGTCCATGGCGGTTGTAGGTCCACCGCTCGAAGAAGTACTCGAGATACCCGCGGATGTCCTGTCCCACCAGGCGCTCGGGCAGATCGGGCTGCATCTGGAACAGCCAGTGCCAGTACCCGGAAGCGAGCGAGGCGTCCATGCGGCGGAACATCTCCCGGGTGGGCACCACGTCCAGCACCGCCAGCCGCTCCACCTGGTCCGGACGGTCCAGCCCCCAGCGGTGCCCCACACGAGCGCCGCGGTCGTGCCCCACCACGGCGGCCTTCTCGAAGCCGAGCGCCTCGACGAGGCCGGCCATGTCGGCAGCCATCCGCCGCTTGTCGTAGCCCGTCGTGGGCTTGTCGGTCAGTCCGTAGCCACGCAGGTCGGGCGCCACGACGGTGTGGTCGGCGGCGAGATCGGCCAGCACCGGCCGCCAGCAGTCGGAGGTCTGCGGCCAGCCGTGGAGCAGAACGAGCAGCGGGCCGGATCCCGCTCGGGCGTAGTGCAGGCGGATCCCGTCCACCTGCGTCACACCTGTGGTCACTGCGGGCTGTCCCATGGGCGCGCCTCCCCGATACGAACTAACCCTCTTAGAGGGTTAAAGCTAACGTGCAGAATAGAGGCGTGGCAACGGACGACATGTGGATCTGGGACGGCGGGCGGGTCTGCCTGGACTTCACCAACACCCTCCGCGACCGGTGGCGGACAACGCCCAGAGAGACGCTGCGGAATGCGGGTGACCTCGTTCTCTGGCTCCAGGAGGCCGAGTTGCTCACACCGGACGCCCAATCCCCCACGACTGCCGCCGCCCTGACATCGGGCCGACGCCTGCGTGGGGCCGTCGACCGGGCCGTACTCGCGGTCGCCGACGGCCGGCTGCCTTCGTCCGGTGACGTCGCGCTGCTCAACCGGTCGGCAGCGGCGGCCCTCCGGCCCGCCCGGCAGATCGTCGTGACGGACGGACGCCTGGAACCCGTGAGGACGACGAACCTCGCCACCGAGCCCGCAGCCGCGCTGGCACTCGTCGCCCAGGACGCCGTCGACCTGCTCCTGTCCGCCGAGATCCGGCGCGTCCGGGTGTGCGGCGCGGAGACGTGCGCCCTCCGCTTCCTGGACCGCTCCCCCGCCCGCAATCGCCGCTGGTGCTCCATGTCCCGCTGCGGCAACCGCACCAAGGTCCGCCTCCACCAGGCCCGCACCAGACAGAGCGGGCACGCTCCGCAGGACTGAGGCCCTCCCGAGTTCCTGGTGCGACGGCACTCAGCTCACTCGGCGGGCCTCATGCGGAAGGCGGGGCCGGGGAGGCTCTCGATGTCTTCTGCTTGCACGGCGTGGCCTCGTTCGCAGCGGATCTGGGCGTCGACGTGTGCGCCGCATCCGCGATGCCGTGTGAGCATGGCCGGGCCCTCCGGGTCGGCGCGGTAACGGTCGCCCCACTGCAGAAGTCCCATGACGGCCGGGACCAGATCCATCCCCTTGGGAGTGATCACGTACTTCGGCCGGCTCCGCGAGCCCGGCTCCCGGTAGGTCTCGGTGGCCAGGATCCCTTCCTCCACCAGCATCTTCAGTCGCGCCGCGAGGAGGTTGCGGGGGCAGCCGAGGACACGCTCGAAGTCACTGAAGCGGGACGAGCCGTACCAGACCTCGCGCAGGATCAGGATCGTCCATTTCTCCCCCACGACCTCGAGGGTCCGGGCGATCGAGCAGTTCGACACGTCCCGGTCCAGACGGGGGTCCATGCCGGTGTCCTGGAGAACTTCGGTCCACGCATCCATGCCGGCGATTCTAACCTCACCTGAGTTTACTTTTCCATACTCAGCACGTAGCGTCATGACCGGCACATCCGCCACCCAGGAATCGCACAGAAAGACAGCCGACATGAAGGCATTCGTCGTCGAGAAGTACGGCAAGGACGGCGCCCGCGCCGCCGACGTACCCGAGCCCACCCTCGGGGACCGCGACGTCCTGGTCAGAGTGAGCGCCACCAGCATCAACCCGCTGGACAAAATGGTCCGCAACGGGGAGTTCAAGCAGCTCCTGAAGTACAAGGCCCCGTTCGTGCTCGGCCACGACGTGGCCGGCGTCGTGACACGGGTCGGCTCCGCCGTACACAGCTTCAAGGCCGGCGACGAGGTCTACGCCCGTCCGCGCGACCTGCGGATCGGAACCTTCGCCGAGTTCATCGCCATCGACGTGGACGACGTGGCGCCGAAGCCGGCCTCGCTCACCTTCGAAGAGGCGGCCGCGGTCCCGCTGGTGGCCCTGGCCGCCTGGCAGATCCTCGTCGACCGCGCCCATCTGAAGCCGGGCCAGAAGGTCCTCGTCCACGCCGGTGCCGGCGGCCTCGGATCGACCGTCGTCCAGCTCGCCAAACACCTCGGCGCCACGGTGGCGACGACGACGAACACCGACACCGAGAAGCTGGTCAGAAGCCTCGGCGCAGACATCGTCGTCGACTACACCAAGGAGGACTTCTCCAAGGTCCTGTCCGGCTACGACCTGGTGCTGGACTCCGTGGGCGGGGCGAACCTGGAAAAGTCGCTGACCGTACTGAAGCCCGGCGGCCTGGCCGTCGGTGTCGTCGGCCCGCCGGACGCCGGGTTCGCCAAGCAGCTCGGCGCCCCCGGATTCATGGGCCTGGTCATGAACGCGCTCAGCCGCAAGGTCCGCAAGCAGGCGAAGACCCTGGGCGTGCGCTACCAGTTCTTCTTCATGCAGGCCGACGGCTCCCAACTGCGCAAGCTCGGCGCCCTCTACGACAACGGACAGCTCCGCCCCGTCATCGACACGACCTTCCCCTTCGACCGGACGCTCGAGGCGATGGCATACGTCGAACAGGGCCGCACCAAGGCCGGCAAGGTCGTGGTCTCGATGACGCCCGACAGCAACTGAGACACGGCAAGCGCGCCGTCGATGGCGGCGACCGTGCCGGTCGCGGTTGCCTCGCTCGCCCTGCGTCAGGCGTAGATCCGGGCGTACAGATCCTGGATCTCGTCCACGGTGGGCACCACGGGGTTGTTGGCGGGCGACCCGGACTCGAGTGCCTGCTCGGCCATGAGGGGAGACAGGCGGAACCACTCGTCCTTGTCGATGCCATGCGCTCCGGGGGTGGGAACCTCAAGATCGTGGCACAGGGCACGGAGTGCTGCCACGAACTTCTCGGCGGCCGAGGCGTCGCTGTCGCCGTCGGTCGCGGCTCCGAGTGCGCGTGCGCAGTCGGCGTACCGGCCCTCGGCGGCGGGCACGGAGAAGGCGGTCACTGCGGGGAAGAGCATCGCGTTCGACAGACCGTGGGCGGGAGTCTCCCGTGCGGTGAACAGCCCCGACGGATCCCGCTGAACCTCGTCACCACGGTGACGTGCCAGGCGATTTCCCACTCAGTTGAGTTTACTTTCATATACTCAGCCAGTAGCGTCAGCACCGTTACATCGATCTGGCCGCACGCGGCAAGCGGGCGCGGCAGCAACCTGTGAAGGAGCACCACCATGGGAGCAAGCCCAGAGGCACAGCAGTTCGCGCAGTTCCTCGAGAGCGTGAGCGCGAAGTCCGCGACGCCGGGCCTCGATCTGGCCATCGTCCGCGACATAGTCGACTCCCACCACAAGGCGTCGACCGAGCCGGAAGGCGTCACCTACGCCGAGGTGGACGCGAACGGCGTCCCCGCCCTGTGGGCCATCCCCGAGGGCGCCGACCCCGACCGGGCCCTGCTCCACTTCCACTTCGGCGGGTCGGTCACCGCCTCGATGCACTCGGACCGCAAGACCGCCGGTCACATCGCGAAGGCGGCCGGCGCCCGCTCCCTCGTCGTCGACTTCCGCCTGGCGCCCGAGCACCCGCACCCCGCGCAGCTCGACGACGCGGAGACGGCCTACCGGTGGCTGCTCTCCCAGGGCTACGAGCCGCGGAACATCGGCAGCACGGGCCACTCGATCGGCGGAACACTCGCGGTACTGCTGCCGCTGCGTCTCCTCGCGAAGGGCGAGGCGACCCCGGGCGCGATCGTGAGCGTCTCTCCGTGGGCCGACCTCACCCTCGAGAACCCCGCCGTCGACAGGAACGAGGAGAACGACAAGATGCTCAGCAGGGGCATCCTGGAGCTCTTCCGGGGGGCCTGGCTCCAGGAGCCCGGAGTGGACTTCGCCGACCCGCTGTTCAGCCTCGCGAACGCCGACCTGACCGGTCTGCCGCCCACGGTCGTCCACTACGGCGAGTACGAGACCCTCGCCGACGACGGCGCCCAGCTCGGCCGCCGCCTCGCGGACTTCAAGGTCATCTCCGAGGTCCACCCGCTCCCGGAGGGACAGCACTCGTTCGTCCTGGGCGCGGGGCGGGTACCCGAGGTGGACCAGGCGATCCGGCAGATGGGTCAGTGGCTCCGCGAGCACCTCGGCGCGTGAGCGGAGGCCGTACCTGGCTGCGGGTGGCCTCTGCACCACCGCAGTGCCGGTGACCGGGCGCCCGGTCTCCGGCATCCTGCTCGACCGTGCCGGCCGACATGCGGTACTTGTGTCCGGCACCGTTCCGCACGCCGCCGCACCCCGTCCCCGATGCCACAAAGGAGTGAGCGATGGGAACGTACGAGGACGTCTTCCGCGCCAGCACCGAAGACCCGGAGAGCTTCTGGCTGAAGGCGGCGGAGGCCATCGACTGGGATGTCCCTCCGCGACGCGCCCTGGGCTCCTCGGGCGCATCCTTCTACCGCTGGTTTCCCGACGGGCGGCTCAACGTCTGTTTCAACGCGCTCGACCGCCACATCGAGGCCGGCCGCGGCGAGCAGGCCGCGCTCATCCACGACTCACCCGTGACCGACACCCTGCGCACCTACACCTACACGCAGCTGCGGGACGAGGTGGCGGCCTTCGCCGGCGCGCTCGCGCAGCTCGGCGTGGGGCACGGCGACCGGGTGGTGATCTATATGCCGATGGTCCCGGAGGCCGCGATCGCGATGCTGGCCTGTGCGCGCATCGGCGCGGTCCACTCGGTCGTCTTCGGCGGCTTCGCGCCGCGCGAACTCGCCCTCCGCATCGATGACGCCGCCCCCAAGGTGGTCGTCTCCGCGTCCTGCGGCATCGAGGGCAAGCGGGTCATCGCGTACAAGCCGCTGCTCGACCGGGCGATCGAACTCGCGGTCCACAAGCCCGAGAAGAGCGTGATCCTGCAACGTCCGCAGGAACGTGCCGAGTTGGGGCCCGACGATCTCGACTGGTCCGACCTGGTCGCCGCCGCACCCCCCGCCGACTGCGTTCCCGTCTCCGCCACCGACCCCCTCTACATCCTCTACACGTCCGGAACGACCGGAAAGCCCAAGGGAGTCGTGCGTGACTGCGGCGGCTACGCGGTCGCCCTCCACTGGTCGATGGGAGCCGTCTACGACGTGGGCCCGGGCGAGACGATGTTCACCGGCTCCGACGTCGGCTGGGTGGTCGGGCACTCGTACATCGTGTACGCGCCGCTGCTGGCCGGTGCCACGACGGTCCTGTACGAGGGCAAGCCGGTCGGCACCCCGGACGCCGGCCAGTTCTGGCGCGTGGCCGCCGATCACCGGGTCAAGACGATGTTCACCGCTCCCACCGCCTTCCGTGCCATCCGCAAGGAGGACCCCGAGGGAACACTCGCCGCCGACCACGACCTCACCCACCTGCGCCACCTCTTCCTCGCCGGCGAGCGCCTGGACCCCGAGACGTATCACTGGGCGAGCGATCTGCTGGGCATCCCGGTGATCGACCACTGGTGGCAGACCGAGACCGGCTGGCCCATCGTCGCCAACCCCGTGGGCATCGAGGCCGCCCCTCTCAAGCCCGGCTCCCCGACACGACCGCTGCCGGGCTGGGACGTCCGCGTCCTCGACGCCTCGGGCGAGCCGGTGCCCGCCGGCGTCGACGGCGCGATCGTCGTGAAGCTGCCCCTGCCGCCCGGCGCGCTCCCCACTCTCTGGCAGGACGACGACCGCTACGTCGCCTCCTACCTCTCCGAGTACTCCGGCTTCTACCTCACCGGTGACAGCGGTCATATCGACGAGGACGGCTATGTCTTCGTCATGGGCCGTACCGACGACGTCATCAACGTCGCCGGACACCGCCTGTCCACCGGCAGCATGGAAGAGGCCCTGGCCGCCCATCCCGACGTCGCCGAATGCGCCGTCATCGGCGTCGCCGACGCCCTGAAGGGGCAGGTGCCGCGCGGTTTCGTCGTCCTGAAAGCCGGCGTCGATCGCGAGCCGGGCGAGGTCGAGGCCGAACTCGTCCAGCTCGTGCGCGAGCGCATCGGGGCCGTCGCCTCCCTCAAGGACGTCGCGGTCGTGGCCGCCCTGCCCAAGACCCGCTCGGGGAAGATCCTGCGCAGGACGATGCGTGGTATCGCGGACGGACACGACGAACCCATGCCTTCCACGGTGGACGACCCCGGCGTCATCGAAGCCCTGCGCCCCGTTCTCCGCCGTACCGCCCATACCCCGTGAGCGGCCGTAGCAGAGGCTGACCGGCCTGACCGACAGCGGGTGAGCTCGTCCCGCGCACGTGGGGTGCGGCGTGTTCGACGTCTCCGCGGTCGGTCGCCCACCCCCTTGCGATCACTCACACCCGAACATAGTATTATGTTCATAATTCTATGGTGCCCCGATCAGCCACACCCCTACGGCGGCAGCCTCCCCCTCCATTGATCCACCGCCCACCATCCGAGGAATCACTCATGCTCAACGCCCTGTGGAACCCGACCACCGTCGGAGAGATCCCCCTGCCGCACCGGCTGGCCATGGCTCCCCTGACCCGCAGCCGCGCCACGCCGGACGGTGTGCCGACCGAGCTGAACGCCGAGTACTACGCCCAGCGCGCCTCGCACGCGCTCATCATCACCGAGGGCACCCAGCCCTCGGCCGACGGCCAGGGCTACCCGGTGACCCCGGGCATCTACACCGAGGAACACATCGCCGGCTGGCGCAAGGTCACCGACGCCGTGCACGGGGCCGAGGGACGCATCGTCATCCAGCTGATGCACGCCGGACGCATCGCCCACCCGGACAACACCCCCCACCACCGGCAGCCGGTGGCCCCCTCCGCGATCAAGCCGGCCGGCCAGACGTTCACCCCGTCCGGGCTCCAGGAGATGCCGGTGCCGCGCGAGCTCTCCACCGAGGAGGTCGCCGCGACGGTCGACGACTTCCGGCGCGCCGCCGCGGCCGCCATAGCCGCCGGCGCGGACGGCGTCGAGATCCACGGGGCCAACGGCTACCTGGTCAACCAGTTCCTCTTCCCCAGCGCCAACCAGCGCACCGACCGGTACGGCGGGTCCCTCGACAACCGCATCCGTTTCGCGGTGGAGGTCGCCACGGCCGTGGCCGACGAGATCGGCGCCGGCCGCACCGGCATCCGGCTCTCGCCCGGCAACCCCTACCAGATCAACGACCTCGCGGAGAGCGACCCCCACGAGCTCTACCCCCACCTCCTGCGCGCCCTCGCACCCCTCGACCTCGCCTACCTGCACATCGGCCACGGCGGCGACGAGGAACTCCTCTTCACCCTGCGCAAGTTGTGGCCGACCACCCTGCTCCTCAACCGGGGCGGCGCCGACATCGCCGCCCGCGCAAAGGACGTCGAGGTCGGCCTGGCCGACGTCGTCACCGTCGGCACCATGGCCCTCGCCAACCCCGACCTCGTCGAGCGCCTGCGCTCCGGCGCCCCCCTGAACACCCCCGACCCCAACACCTTCTACGGCGGCGGCGCGGCCGGCTACACCGATTACCCCACCCACACCGCCTGACGAAAAATCCGGCGCCCGAGGAGCCGTCCGGCAGCGGGCGCCGCGCCTCACTACGGTCACGGCGTACGACGGCGGCAACCCGAGGATCGGGCCACCACCGCCTTACGCCGTGACCTGTCGCCTCGCGCCCCCGCGCTCCGCGCCGAGAGCAGCAGCCGACCCGAGCGTGAGCGAGGCGCGCCGCGCACGGCAGAACCGCGCGGACCGAGCCTCCAGCCGTCGTTCTGACCGATCGCGGATCGCCGACCTAATGACCTTCCGCTCGTAATATTACACGTGTCAGGTCATGGCTTAGGCTTGAACGCGAGGCGACGGCCTTACCGAGCGAATGGAGACGACCGTGGTGCGCTATGCCAAGGAACACAAGCAGGTGACGCGGCAGCGGATCATCGAGAAGGCCGGTCACCGGTTCAAGCAGGACGGCATAGACGGCTCGGGTATCTCCACGCTGATGTCGGACGCCGGCCTCACCAACGGGGCCTTCTATGCCCACTTCGCGTCCAAGGACGACCTCGTCGCCCATGTCGTGGCCGAGGAACTGCGCACGCAGGTCGCGAGGTACGGCACCCTGCGGCCCGGCCGCCCAGGGCTCGAGGACCTCATTCGCGAGTACCTGTCGCCCGAACACCGGGACAACCCCGGTCTCGGCTGCCCGTCCGCCGCCCTCCTCGACGAGATCGGCCGCTGCGAGAACGGAACCAAGCAGGCCTACACCGACGGCGCGCAGGACATCCTGGACGAGATCGCCGCCCGCCTGGAACCCGGGAACCCGCAGTCCGCCCGCGGCACGGCCATCGGCCTCTTCACCATGCTGGTGGGGACGATGCAGCTGTCCCGAGCCCTCACCGACCAGAAGTCGGCCGACGACGTCCTCGAACAGGGCATCGAGAACGCGCTCACCTTCATGCGCTAGCCGTATCGCTCACGAGCGTTGTTGACACACTCGGGTGCTTGATCATCGCGAAGACCTCCGACGTGGCGGAACTGTCCAGGACTGCACCGCACGGAGGTCTTCGTGTCCCACCGAACGGACGACCGCCGCCCTTCGCATGTGAAATTACGATCAACATACAATGTGGGGATGATGTCAATGGAGTGCGAACGACTCACCTGACAAGCGAAGGAGCAGGCGGTGCGCTACGGGAAGGACCACAAGCAGACGACCAGACAACGGATCATCGAGACGGCCGGACGCAGGTTCAAGCGGGACGGCATCGACAGCTCGGGCATCTCGGCACTCATGAAGGACGCGGGGCTGACCAACGGTGCCTTCTACACCCACTTCCCCTCGAAGGACGACCTCGTGGCCAACGCGGTCGCCGACCAACTGCGCAGACAGAACGCGAACATCGTCGCCCATGCGGCACCCGGCCGCGCGGGACTCGAACAGATCGTGCGGTGGTACCTGTCCCCCCAGCATCGCAACAGCCCCGTCGACGGCTGCCCCTCCGCCGCCCTGCTCGACGAAATCGGGCGCTGCACAGACCCGACCAGGCAGGCTTACACCGACGGCGTACTGCTGGTCATCGACGGCATCGCCGCCCGCCTGGCACCCGACGACCCACACTCGGTCCGCACGAAGGCACTCGGCGCCTACGCCATGATGGCCGGGACGCTACAGCTCTCCCGCGCCCTCACCGACAGGCAACTCTCCGACAGCCTCCTCGAACAGGGCATCCACAACGCCCTGGCCCTGCTGGGCACCGAGCATGAACCCGCCGCGGGACCGACATGAACAACACTCCGCGGAACTCCCCTTCTCCCCCGAAGCCGTCGTACAAGAACGCACCGACCGGTTTCGTGTCCGTTCGCGGCGACGACTTCGCCTATCGGGAGCTCGGCCCCGAGGGTGGCGTGCCGCTGATCCTCTTGATCCACCTGGCCGGGGTCCTGGACAACTGGGACCCGCGCGTCGTCGACGGACTCGCCGCACGACGTCGGGTACGGGCCCCGCCGGGGGCCCCGGTATCGACAAGGTCCCCTCACTCGCCATACGGGCCACGCTCAAGGGCGCCCCTAGTCGCCAGGATCCGAAGCTCTCCCTGTTCTTCACCGGAACCGCAGGCGGCCGACAGGCCGGTCGCGCCTACCGCGAACGACTGAAGGAGCGCACGCACAACCGGGACAAGGACATCTCGCTGCCGGCGTTCCGCGCCCAGCTGAAGGCCATCAGACGATGGGGCCGCCAGGCTCCGTCGGACCTGTCGGCCATCGGCCAACCGGCCCTGGTGGCGAACGGCGAGAACGACCGGACCCATCAGACTCAGCGGACTCACCACGCCGGTGCGGCAGCGAGCCCTGCATCATCGCCGCCGCGATCCTTTCCCGAACCGCACCATACCGTCGGCCCGCCACGACAACAGCCGTGGCGGGCCGACACCCATCCGGCACGACGACGAGGCCGGAGTCCTGCCTTCGATCAGCGAGGACGGCCGTGACGGTTCGCCAGGTCGACCTGGCGAACCGT